>JALYGD010000206.1 GCA_030777265.1 Actinomycetota bacterium
ACGACGATTCCGCCCGTGAGCGCGGCGAGCGGCCGCGCCCCGTAGCGGCGGGCGAGCAGGGCGCCGCAGGCCATGGCCGCCGACCACAGCACGACGAGAAAGCGCTGGATGCCCTCCACGCCCGCGAGGGCGAACGCGGGGGCCACGAGCAGGGCGAGCCCCGGTTCGTGGGGCGAGACGAGACTCCCGTCGGGGGCCGGCGTCATCTGGCGCCACAGCGGCACCTTGCCCTGCCACCAGGACCAGTACTCCCGACTCCCGTACTCGTCACGCAAGTCGAGGTCCTGGTCGGTGACGAGCGACTGCACCGTGATGACGTAGAAGGGCTCGTCGCCGTTGATCGGCGCTATCGCCGAGGCCCGCATGCCGACCGCGAGCTGGCCGGCGAAGAGGACGGCCACGAAGACCGCTGCCGGCAGCCCCCATCCGCTCAGCCGGGTCTCGATGGCGCCGATCACTGCAAAGCCCCGACCGCGTGTCGTCCGCGCGCCGGCGGAACTGGTCGCGGTCGCGCCGCTCACCTGACCACTCCCGTCGCCGTCTTAGGGGATCTAAGACGGCTCCTCTCGCGTCGCTCCTGCGGAGCGCCGCTCACCGGCATTTCCCCGCCCGCCCGGGCCTGCGGCCCTTCCCGTATTTCCCCGCCCGCCCGGGCCTGCGGCCCTTCCCGCATCTCCCCACCCGCCCGGGCCTGCGGCCCTTCCCGGACGTTCGGGCCAAGACGCGGGCCATGGCTGGAAGGACATGGCGGAGGTAGCGCCCGGGCCGCACGAACGACCTGCCGTGTCGCCGCCGGTGATAGCGGATCGGGACCTCGGAGTAGCGGTAGCCCTTGCGCAGCAGGTCGAGGGTGAGAACCTGCGCGTAGTTGTAATCGTGCTCGATGTCCGCGGCGGCGAGTGCAGCCCGCCCGAGCGCTCGGAACCCGGACTGCCCGTCGGTCAGGCGCCGCCCCGTCACGAGCGAGGTGAGCCACGTCAGCAGCAGGTTGCCGATACGCCGGTGGGGCCGCATTGACTCGATCTTCCCCGTGAACCGGCTGCCGACCACGTAGTCGGCCTCGTCACGCACGATCGGCGCGAGCACCCACGCCAGCTCGCCGGGGTCGTACTCCCCGTCGGCGTCGAGGAAGGCGACGGCCCAGGCGTCGAGCTCGAGGGCGACCTCGAACCCCGTCCGGATCGCGGCTCCCAGGCCCCGACACCGGGGATGTGCGACGACCTTCGCCCCCGCCTCCCGCGCGAGCGTCGCGCTCGCATCGGTCGAGCCGTCGTCCACTACGACAACGACGACCGGCCGGCCGTGGACCAGCGGGGGCACGAGGGCGATGACGTCGGCGACCGTGGCCTCCTCGTCGTGCACGGGCAGCACGACGACGAGCGGCGAGGCCCGGTCGCCAGCTGTGGGTACCTCCGAGCCGATCACGCCAAGGCCCTTCGGGTTGCTCGGGCTGCTCGGGCTGCCCGCGTGCTGCTCGGCACGAGGACCACGACGCCGGCCACGAGCGCATACACGAACTTCACGCCGTGGGTCACGACCGCCACGGCGAGCGCGTCGGAAACCGGTACGCCGAACGCAACGAGCCCGGTCGTCATCCCCGCCTCATAGGTGCCGATCCCACCCGGCAGGACGGCGAAAACCTGGGCGAGCAAGCTCATGCAGGTCACGAGCACCGCGGCTGGCGGGGACAGCGACCAGCCTGCCGAGGCGGCCACGACGAGCACGACGCCCGCTTCCAGTGCCCACGACGGCAGCGCCCACGCGGCCGCCCGGGCAAACTGGACTGCATCGAGCTGCACGCCATACCGCCGAGCCACCCGGCCCGGCCGTGTGACGCCGAACCAGACGACGAGGGCAGGCAGGGTGACTGCCACCGGTGCGCCCCAGCGTGCCCAATTGGGAGCATCCCCGGATACGAGGGCGCCGAGGCCCAGCAGGAACCCGACTGCGAACACGTCGACGACCCGGGCCGCCGCCACCGAGGCGAGCGCCCGGGCGAAGGGCAGACGGGCGGAGGTCACGAGGCGGGCGCGGACGACTTCGCCGACAGGGCCCGGGAACGTGTGGTTGGCGGCGAGCATGCCCAGTAGGGCGCGGAAACGCAGCCGCCACGGCACCGGCGACGGCAGCAATGGTCCCCACGCCACCGCCCGCAGCCCGAACCCGAAAGTGTAGGCGACGAGTGCCGCCAGCAACGGCAGCGGATGCCGGCTGACGGCGAGCGCTCCGTGCATGAGGGCGGCCGGGTCGAGGAACATGGTGAGTGCGGCTATTGCCGCCAGGGTGAGCACGAGGCGCCAACGGCACGCCACTGAAGCGAGGATGCGACGTGACGCGCCCGTCATGGGACGGGGCCTTCCAGGACGGTGAGCTCGGCGACCATGCCGAGCTGGCCGTGGCTGGTGCGCCCGAAGGGCAGCTCGCAACGGATGATGTAGCGCCCGCCCGTCAACTCCACGCCGAGCTCGGCTTGGCTGTCCGGTTCGAGCGGTGGCAGTTCCGCTACCCGTTTCTCTGAGCCGTACCCCGGATAATCCGCCCTAGCCAGCTCGAGCTCGTGGTTGAGGCGACCGAGATTGCGCACGAGCAGGTAGACCTTCGGTCCTGTGATGACGGAGGGAGCAACCTTGTAGCGGAACTCGCGCATCTCGAGCGCCACGACACCGTCCGCTGCGCTTCGTAGGAACGGCGGCGCTGGAAAGTCCTGCCCGGTCAGAGTCCCGCCGTCAGCCGCAATCGGGGTCGGCCGGTCCTCACCCCGGCCACATGCGGTCAGCGCGACGACCGCGACAAGCGCGGCGACGGCCCGGACGGACAACATTTTTCCCACCCCACCCGGGCCTGCGGCCCTTCCCGATTTTTCCCACCCCACCCGGGCCTGCGGCCCTTCCCGATTTTCCCCACCCCACCCGGGCCTGCGGCCCTTCCCGCTCGACCTCTGCGCACGATGAACGGCTTCGAGGGGCGAGGTTAGGGGCCCCTAACTGCGCGTGTCGAGTTGGGTCTGCCCGGGCAGCGCCGCAGGCGCGGTCGACGGGTCTTCTTGTCGGCCACGCGCCCCTCGGAAGCGAAGAACGAGGTGAAACGCTCGACGTGCGGCTACCCTTGGCAGGCCTCTGAGGAGTGGGCTGTGGTCGAGATCCAGGTGACGACGCAGGAGTACCTCGAGACGATCTATGAGCTCGAGGAGGAAGGGATCCCGCCGTTGCGCGCCCGGATCGTGGAACGACTCGGTCTGTCGGCTCCGACCGTGTCCGAGACCGTCGCCCGGCTGGAGGACGAGGGCTACCTGCACGTCGGCGAGGACCGCGTCATCCGCCTGACGCAGCAGGGTCGCAAGCTCGCGACCAACATCGTCCGCCGCCACCGCCTCGCAGAGCGCCTGCTCACCGACATCATCGGGGTTGCGTGGTCCGAAGCGCACCACGAGGCCAGCAAGTGGGAGCACGTGATCTCGGACGCCGTCGAGGAGAAGATCATCGCCC
>JALYGD010000207.1 GCA_030777265.1 Actinomycetota bacterium
TGGGCGTCACCGCTGCGTTGAAGCCGCCGTAACCCCACAGCAAGGCGGGCACGTCGCCGGTCGGCGTCACGTCCTCGCGGTGAACGAGGAACATCGGCACCTTCGTCCCGTCGGGGCTGTCGACGAAGACCTGCTCCGTCACCATCCCCTTCCCGACGTCCAGGCCCGGCGGTGACACCTCCTCCACCTCACCCGTCGCGACGTCGCATCGCAGCACCGCCGGTGGCCGGGTAAACGTGAGAAAGGTCAGGTGTAGGACGTCATCTGTCTCCCGCCCCGCCAGCTGCTCGACAGTTCCGAGGTCCGGGAGGTTGACCTCTCGCACGAGACCGCCGTCCGTCTCGAACAGCAGAAGGCGGTGGCGGGCGTGGTGGAGGTAGAGGCCGAAGAGCCGGCCGCCGACCAGCAGCGCGCGCTCCAGCGTTTCTTCTGACTCGGGTACGACCTCGCGCCAGTACTGGCGCTCCGGGTGGCGCACGTCGACGGCGATGAGGCGCCCACGGGGGGCGTCGAGGTCGGTGAGGTAGTACCAGACGGGCCCCTCGGTCCCGGCCAGCTCGTAGCGCGCGTCACCCTCGTCCAGCAGCGCCTCGACGCCTCCGTTCTTCTCGAGGTCGAGGTAGTGGACGCGGTTCCAAGGCTGCGTGCCCTCCCAGACGTGGAGGACGAGGTAGCGGCCATCCTGCGTCACGTGGGGATCGAACCCCCACTCGGGCTGGTCGGGGCGCTCGTAGACGACCTCGTCCTCCTCCTGGGGCGTGCCGAGCCGGTGGAGGTAGACCCTCTGGTTCTTGTTCTGTGCCTCATAGGTGCCTTCGCGGGGTGGCGGGTCATAGGCGGCGTAGTAGAAGGCGCCTCCTCCGGCAAGCCATGCCGCACTGGAGAACTTGCTCCACTCCACCAGATCATCGAGGTCCTCTCGGGCCATCACGTCGCGCACCCGCCATGTCATCCAGTCCGATCCCTGCGCACTGGTGGCATAAGCCAGCAACCCCCCATCATCGCTAGCCGATGTAGCGACAAGGGCTACCGTCCCCTCGACCGACAACAGGTTGGGGTCGATCGCCGCCCGCCCTTCGGCATCGGGCGCTTCCATCGTCCACAGGACGTCCTGGTCCTGCAGCCCAGAGTTGCGGCGCTGAAACCATCGGTCTCCCCGTCGCCACGGCACCCCGCGTCGCGGGTGGTCCCACAGCGCCCCGACCCTCTCCCGCAGTTGGGCGCGCTGGGCCACCTCTGCCAGGCAGCGTTCGGTAAGGGAGTTCTGTGCCTCGATCCATGCGCGGGTGGCCGGGGCGTCGGTGTCCTCCAACGGCCGGTAGGCATCGGCGACACGCTGGCCGTGGTAACGGTCGACCACATTGGCGGTTGGCGGCGTCGGATACTCCGGCGGAGGCATGCGACGACTCTAGTGATCGCCCCGAGCAAGGCGGCCCTGCCCCCGGGCCGTGACGAGTAGAGCGCTGGGGCCCATCTCCGAGGTGATGCAGGTCCTGCCGCCCGACCGCGACTCCAGCAGCGATGGGGGAGGGCTGCTCAGGCTCGTGCGAACACGACGAGGCGCTCGGCCTCCCACGTGAAGGGAGTGCCGTTCCCCGCGTAGGCGTCGACCTCGCAGAAACCGGCGTCGCGGAGCCAGCCCTGAAGCTCCGCAAACGTGAAGAGACGCAGGCTGAAGCTCGTGCGTCGCACTCGTCCACCACGCACCAGGATGCGCTCGGTGTAGGTTCGGGTCGCCGACGAGTCGAGGTGAACCCGATCGATCATGAGGTCGTCGCCGCGTTCGACGAGAAAAGTGGGTGCTGGCCGTCCCCGGCCTCGCGTGAGGAGCAGGAGATCGCGGTTGAGGATGTCCATGACGAGCCCACCCCCCGAGCGCAGTGCGCGTCGGAACCCCTGGAGTAGGCGCCGATCGGTGTCGTCATCGAAGTACCCGAAGGATGTGAACCAGTTGACGACACCATCGAAGCGACCGGCGCCGCCGTCGCTGTCGGTGCCGGCCAGCCATGGCAGTTCCCGCATGTCGGCGCGGAGATAGCCGACGTCCACCCCGCGAGCGGCGGCATCCCGGCGGGCCCGCTCGAGGAAGAGCGGGTTCGAATCGACGGCGACAACCTCCGCACCCCCGACTGCGAGGCGGTTCGCGATCCGGCCGTGACCACAGGGCACATCGAGCACACGCATGCCCGGCTGGAGGCCGAGCAGGCTGGCCACCAGGGCGGCGTCGTGGTCGCTCTGTTCGTCGCCGAGAAGGTCGGCGTAAAAATAGAGGTAGTCTTCGTCGAAGACTCCGTCGAAGTTGAAGGTCGCGTCCACGTGCACCCGCTCGGGTCGGCCCCTGGCCCGCCCCGTCGGCTGAAGTACTCTCGCAGGGACCGCAAAGCAGGCACGCTAGCGCCCTCGGGGCCACCCGAGCCTCGGGTGGGAGAGGGGTCTTTGGCTTGGCCAAGACCGCGGGCGGGACAAGTGGGAGAGGAGGCGGGGCATGCCAGCGAGCTTGACGCCGCGCACGACCGAGAGGCCGACCCTCGACGAGCTTCGTACGAGGTTCTCCGACGCCGGAGTGGAGTCTCGAGCCTGGAGCAACGCTCCTGGCGACCGCTACGACTGGCACAGCCACGAGCAGCACAAGATCCTGTTCTGCGTGGAGGGCGCAATCACGTTTCACACCCGCGACGAGGACTTCTTGGTCGAGGCCGGTGACCGCCTCGACATCGAGCCCGGCACGTCCCACGCCGCCCACGTTCACCCTGAAGGCGTGACCTGCATCGAGGGTTTCGCGTCGGGGCCGGACGCTCTCGAGCCGGGCTACTAGCTCAGATCGGAGCGTAGGACCAGTCCGGCCGCTTGCGGTGGTAGTCAGGGTCGAAACGGACCTCGCCCGTGGCGTGGTCGAGGTGCTCGATCTTTGGGATCACCACTTTGCGCGCTGATGGGCAAGTGCGACCGATGTGGGCCGAGAACTCGTCGATGAAGGCGTGCAGCGTGCTGCCGACCGTGAGCTGCTCGCCGACCGGGAGGTAGCAGCGGTTTGCGTCGGTGACGGTCGTGCAGCGCTGGAGGAGCGCGTCGAGGTCGTCGTCCTCGCCATCACCCCGGTCGATCTTGTTGAGCAGCTCGGTGATCGCGGTCGTGCCAAGCTTGCAAGCGAGGCATTGTCCGCACGACTCGATCATGAGGAAGTGCGACAGGGCGGCCGCAACCCGAACGATGCAATGCGACTGGTCGTAGACCATGAACCCGCCGCTGCCGAGGCCGATGCCAGCTTTCGCGGACTCGTCGAAGCCCAGCGGCACCTCCAGCAGGTCTGGCGTGATCACCGAGTTCGAGGTGCCGCTGTAGACGGCCTTGATGTCATTGGCCCCGGCGACGTCGACGAGCAGTGTGCTGAGCGGTGTCCCCAGGGGCAGCTCGTAAACTCCGGGGTTGTCGACGTCCCCCACGACGGTGAAGATCATCGTGCCGGGCGAGGTCTCGGTGCCGACCTGCCGAAACCATTCAGGGCCGTGAGCAATGATGCCTGGCACGTTGGCGAGCGTCTCGACGTTGTTCACGATCGTCGGGTTGGGGTTCGCCATCGTCGCGAACAGTCCCTGCTCATAGGGAGGCAGGATGCGCGGCATGGGCAGCTTGCCCTCGATCACCTCAAGCATCGCCTTCTCCTCGCCGAACAGGTACTCATCGGGGCCGAGGGCCACCTCGACCCGCTCGGCGCCGCTCCAGCCTGCTTCCCGTACCGCTCCGAGCGCGGACGCAAGGCCGCGCCCGGCGCTCGTCGAGCGTTCTTTGATGCCGATATAGGCGGCCTGAGCGCCGGTCGCGTGGAGGGCGATGAGAGCCCCTTCGATGACCTGGAAGGGGTTGAGGGTCAGCAGAGCACGATCCTTGTAGGTGCCCGGCTCACCTTCCGCTCCGTTCACGACGAGATAGACCGGCCCACCTACCTCTCGGGCGGTGGTCACGACCGACGCCCACTTCGTACCGGTGGGAAAGCCTGCCCCGCCTCGGCCGCGCAGTCCCGAAGCGCGGACGGCCGAGACGAGCTGCTCGGGCGCGACCTGCAGGGCGGCGGCGAGTCCGGCCCCGCCGCCAAGCTCGAGATACTCGTCGATGTCCGTCACGGGCGTGTCGGGCAGCAGTCGCTGAGTGGTGTCTGCGTAGCCGACAGGACGGTAGCGCGAATCCATCGAGTCAGTGCTCCTTCCCACCCCTCGCGGCGGTGCTACAGGACCCGCTCCGTCGCCGCCTTAGGCAACCTAAGACGGCTCCTCTCGCGTCGCTCCTGCGGAGCGCCGCTCACAGGCCGTCAAAGGCGGCGGCAAGGAGCTGCTCCTGTTCCTGGTCGTGCACGCTGGCACTGCCGGTCGCCGGGCTCGGTGAAGGCTGACGGGACGCGTGTAGGAGCCGGTAGTCGTCTCGGAGGATCCTGTGGAGGCGGCCGTGCACGAACGACCACGGCCCCATGTTCTCCGGCTCCTCCTGCAGCCACAGCACCTCTTCGGCGTTGCGGTAGCCGGTGATGAGCGTGAGGAGGGACTCCTCCGGCCAGGGGTAGAGCTGCTCGACCCGCACGATCGCGGCGGCACGGCCCGTCTCGTCGCGCCGGCCCATCGCCTCGTAGGCCACCTTTCCGCTGCAGAGGATGACGCGACGGACCCCGTCCCGGTCTTCCATTCCGGGGTCGTCGAGCGTCTCGTGGAAGCGTCCGCCCGCGAGGTCCTCGACGTCCGACGCCGAACTCTTCGCGCGCAGCAGCGACTTCGGGGTGAAGACGACGAGGGGGACGCGGCGCTCCTCGCGGTGACGCTGACGCCGCAGCAGATGGAAGTACTGGGCTGCCGTGGTCGGGTTGGCGAGCACCATGCAGTCATCGGCGGCTAGCTGCAGGAAGCGCTCTATCCGGGCCGAGGAGTGATCGGGGCCCTGACCCTCATAGCCGTGCGGCAGGAGAAGGACGAGTCCTGACTCCTGACCCCACTTCTCCTCACCGGCGG
>JALYGD010000208.1 GCA_030777265.1 Actinomycetota bacterium
GGGTCGTCCAGGCGGTGGGGGCAACGATCTGCAGGAAGGGGGGTCGGTTGACCCGCCGAGGCATGGGCGCGCCGGTGCGTCCCCCGGCAGTCTGCTTGAACTGCACCCAACCGTCCCCGACCTTCGGGTCGGGACGGAGGTCGGGGTAGGCGACGGCCGCCATGGTCAGCGACCTCGGGCCCAGGCGGATGGTCGTCGAGCCGATATGCCCGCCGCCGACGTGCCCGTAGTCGATGACCCGGCCGTCGTCGACCTCGATCCAGGCTCGCAGTTCGTTCGCGAAACGGAAGCGGTCGTCGTTGCGAAGCGCCTCCAGATCCTCGCGGTCTTCGAGGACGTCGGGTGGCGGTGGGTCGTAGTGGGAGAGACCTACCTGAAACGGCAGTTTCATCGCCCCGGTCACCGCCTCCGAGGGGATCCACGACACGGATGTGACCGATGACTCGATGCGCATGACAGTCTCCAACTCGACGTGTCCGGCAGTCTTACGTGCCGCACTCCGCTGGTCGATGGTGGGAGCCGGTGTCCGGGGCGGGAGGCTGGCACGAGCCTGAATCACTTCGAGTCGTCGCACAAGCGCGGAGCACGTGCTGTCGTGAGCCGAACCTTCTCAAGAGGGCTGCGGTTGCTACGCGGTCGCCTCGGCCTCCTCGAGCAGCACCTTGAGGTTGTGCAGGTTCCCCTTGACGTCACGTCCATACAGCTTGGTGACGATCGGGTCGGCGAACCTGCCGAAGAACCCGCCGAACGACTCCGCCTCGCCGTGGTATGTCACGTGCGTGCCGCCGTCCGCATCAGCCAGCTCGACCGAGACGACGAACGGGAACGGCGACTTGGCGCTCTTGAACTGCACCCGCCTGGGAGGGTTGATCACCGTGAACTCGGTCTGGAAATCGACTCTGCGACCCGCGATGCGGATGGCCCCGTTCGCGCGGTCACCGGGTCTGGGCTCGCCTTCCCACTCACCGTGGAGCGACACGACGCCGGACTGCCACAGCAGCAGCTTGTCGGGCTCCACGAGGTAGGGCCAGATGTCCTGCTTCGACCGGCCGATCACGATGGTCTCGTGCACGACGGGCATGTCTTCTCCTCAGGCGGGACAAGCGGAAGCATCAGTTCGACCGGGCCGCTGGGACTGATCGCACCTCAGCTGGCCACGAACTCCCCGTCGCCGGGAACGCAGCCGGTCACCGTCGTTCCCTGCCCGGGTGATGAACGGATCTCGAGGGTGCCGTCGAGAGCCTCGAGCCGGTCGATCATGTTCTGGATGCCCGACCCGAACCTGCGGCTGTCCGCCTCGAAACCACAGCCGTCGTCGCTGACCACGAATCGCAACAGCCTGCCATCACGGGTCAGGGTCACCACGACCCGGCTTGCCTCGGCGTACTTCGAGGCGTTCTGCAGCGCCTCGAGACAGCAGAAGTAGACCGCAGCCTCCACCTCCCGGGCGAAGCGGCCGATCGGTTCGGCGTTGACCTCGACCGGGACCGGCACACGGCCGGCTTGCGCGCGCAGCGCCACAACGAGCCCTTCGGAAGCGAGGAGGGGCGGGTAGATACCGCGGGCGAGTGTCCTCAGATTGTCGATTGCGGCGCCGGTGTCCTCGTTGAGCTGCCGCAGAAGCTGGTCAACCGGCTTGCCCGTCTTCGCCAGCTGCTCGGCGAGGCCCAGGCGCACCTTGATCGAGATCAGCTCCTGTTGAGCGCCGTCGTGGATGTTGCGCTCGAGCCGATGACGCTGCTCGTCCTGGGCGGTGACGAGCCGCTGGCGCGAGGCCTTCAGCTCCTCGAGCCTCGCGAGTAGCTGGGCGGTGAGGCGGACATTGCGCAGCACCAGGCCGGCCTGGCCTGCAAGGTCGGCGAGCAGCTTCTCTTCGTTGGGGCTCAACGATTCGGAGGCCGGCTTCGTGACGGTGAGGGCGCCGAGAACCTCCGCGTGGTGGAGAACGGGGACCGCGGCGGTGACGTTCCCGAGGTCCGGTAGCTTGTCGCCGTCGAGCGGGACGACGCTCGGCGCCCCATCCTGCTCCGGCCAGCTGGCCGCCCGCCGCACCTCATCTGAGACGACGAGCCAGACCTCGGCCCGCACTGCGGCGGTTCCCTCGGCGAGCAGCCGGGTCATGCGCGTCAGCAGCTCCTCGGTCGCCACCGTCTCGCCCACCCGCTCGGAGAATGCGGAGAGGATCTCGTAGGGGGTGGCGCGGCGGCCGTAGACGAGCCGGTTGGCGAGCTGCTGGACGCGCTCCTTGACCGGTTCGAAGGCGACCGCCACGACGCCGGTGGCCAGGATCAGAAGCGCGGCGTTGTCTCCGGTGGTCCCGATCACCTGGCCGACCCCGACCACGACTAGGACGTAGACGGCCGCGACGAACCCGGCGAGGGCCGAGTAGACGAGCGTGCGGCTGATGACCCGGTCGACGTTCCACAACCGGAAGCGCAGCAGGCCGATGAAGAGCGCAACGGGGATGATCGCGAACACGGGCTGGAACAAGCGGAACAGGTTCACCGGGATGACGTCGATCGGCCGTCCCACGAACTCCTCGAAAGCCGAGGCGTTCACGCCGCGGAAGAGGACGAAGACGCCGAGCAGGAGCGCGGGGCTCAACGCCCAGAACAGCAGACGCGACTGCTGACGCTCGACCGGAGTCGGCGCATGACGGTAGCGGTAGACCTGGGCGGCCACGCCGACGAGGGGTGCGAGCAGCCCGAAGATCATGATGATCGCAAGCGTGCGCGAGGTGCCTCGGATCTGGGTCCCGAGCACCGCGACAATGCTGGCCGCGACGCCGTAGAACGCGAGCAGCGGAGCTCTCGTCCAGCGCGGTACCACCCGCCCATCGGGGAACAGCAGCAGCGCCAGGACGTAGGAAGCGGCCGCCACGAGGTGGAACGCCTCGTGTGCGAGCGACTCGAGCCAGGTCGGCTCCAGGGCCTCGTAGGTCCCATAGGCCTGGAGGTTGAATGCCGCGGCGGTGCCGACCATGGCCACCGCGAGCAGTCGGGCGGTGCGGTCCCGCGGTCGCAGCCAGAGGAGGAACCCGGCCAGTCCGAGGTTGAACAGGCTGAACGCGTAGTCGAGCACGAGCTGCCAGGCTGGCAGGACTCGATGGGACGCATCGGCCATGGCCTCGGCGAGGTGGCCGAGGTCGCTGCCCCCCAGGGCCCACTCGTGCAGACGGTCGTGGAGGGTGGGTAGCGCGCGCGCCAGCACCGCGCCCGCTCCGCCCAGGAGTGCGGCGAGCGCGAAGGCCGTGTAGACCACGAGGAAGCCGCTGAACGCGACATCCCCCCACCCGAGCCGGACGCGCCCGGGGTGTGTGCGGTCGACTCCGGAGGGTTGCGCGGCTACCGCGCCGGTCGGCGCGACCTCACCGGTCGAGGCTGCCATCTGCCTTCCCGTCATGGGTAGTGACTGCTACGGCTCCTCAGCGGACGGTGACCTTGCCGACCATCCGCGGGTGGAGGAGGCAGGCGTAGTTGTACGTGCCGGGCCTCGTGAAGGTCAGGCTGTAGCCACCTTCGAAGAACCCACCGGACGACTTGAAGCCCGTGCCGTCCCACTCGCCGGCATCGACGACGGGGGGTGGCGGGCGTTCCTTCGGCGCTTCCGGCGCTTGTGCCTCACCATGCTCGGGCGGCGGCCCCTCCTCGGGCTCTTCAGGCAGGGGCGGGGAGTTGACGGGCTCGACGGCCTGGGGGTTCAACACGACCGTCCCGTCGTCTTGGACGGTGATCGATGCGAAGTACCTCGGCACGTTGAAGCTCACGGTGTGGAAACCGATGAAGTTCCATGTCACCTTCTCACCGGTCCGCACCTCGAGCGGCTCGGGGTAGAACTCGCTGATGAAGGCATGGTTGACCGAGGGACTCGACCAGCCGGCCAGAGGCCGCCGGTAACGCTCGCCACCCAGTTCGAGTTCGTCACGCTCCTGGGCCTGACGGTGGGCCACTTCGAGCGGCGCGGCCATCGCGTCGATCTCCTGGCGGGCCTGACGGGCGACCTCCTCCTGGGAGGGGATCTCGACGTGTGACGGCACGACCGTGATCGTGCCCGCCATTCCCGGCCCGTGAAGGTTGCAGTAGTAGTTGTACGTGCCCGGCGGGATGTCGTTCGCGAGCGGCACCTCGAACCGGTTGCCCTGGGGACCCTGGTAGGGGATGAAGCCGCTGTTGTAGAAGGATTGCCGCCCGTTGAATTTCGGCTGCTGCTGCTGCTCGTCACTGCAGGGGGTGGCGGGGTCCTGCGGCGGCGTACCCTGCTGGAGGTAGCAGGGCTGGGCCCCGTTCTGCTGTACCTGGTCGCCCTCGCCGATCATCCACGGCAGGTCCTCCGTGGCCGCCTCGAAGGAGGCCTCGTCCTCGGGCGACATCTGGGCATGCGGGTCGGAGTACTTCTCCAGGAGCGGGGCGACAACGCCCATCATGCGGTCGACGAGCGTCCCCATGGTCACGCTGTGGGGCTCACCAGTCCATTCCTGCCGGAACACCACCGTGTCCCCGGCGTGAACCTGCACGTCCTTCGGAAAATAGGCGAGGAACGCGCTTGCGAACTCGTCGTGGTTGTAGTCGGCGAGCACGCTGCGGGTGGGCGAGGACTCCGCCCCGACGCCACAGGCCGCAGTGCCAACTACGAACGTCGCCACTGCGACCAGATACAGCCTGATTGGAGGGACCTCCGTGAACGTCCGGACATTGTCCGCTCGGAGGAAAAGCAGCGCAAGAGCTGTCCGAAGTTTCCGTTTCACGCTGGGCGAAGGAGGTTGCTGCGGCAGATCGCGCGATGACGTGCAAGCGGTGCAGGGTCGGATAGGGGTGGCAGCACCGCGGAGCGGGATGACCGCCCCCTGGCAGCTGGCGCGTCGAAGCTGCAGTATCCGCTGTCATGAACGGCTCTCGCATTACGGTGTTTCTCGCCGACGACAACCTCATCGTGCGGGAAGGGGTTCGGGCGCTGATCAGTATGGAGGGCGACCTTGACGTCGTCGGTGTGGCCTCTGACTATGACGAGCTCTGCACCGGGGCGGAGGACGCCGCGCCACAGGTGCTCGTCACCGACATCCGCATGCCGCCGACCTTTCAGCACGAGGGCATCGACGCCGCGAAAGAGGTGCGAAAGCGGCACCCGGGCACCGGTGTCGTGATCCTCTCCCAGTACGACGAGCCGGAATACGCCATCTCTCTGCTCAGCGAGGGAGCGGCCGGCTACGCCTACCTGCTGAAGGATCGCGTCGCCGAGGGCGACCAGCTCGCGCGTGCGATCCGTGAAGTCGCCGCTGGCGGTTCGGTGCTCGACCCGAAGATCGTCGAGGCCCTCATCCGCCCCGTCACCCACGCCAGTGACCTGATCCCTTCAGAGGAGGAACTGCTGCGTATGGTGGCCGAGGGGAGGCCGATCAAGGCGATCGCAGTCAGCCAGCGCACAACCGCCGCTGACGTCGCGGAGTCGATCGAGCGGCTGTTCGTCAAGCTCGCCCAAGGCCTCAGTGCCGGTAACAGAGGCTCCCTCGATCGCCTCAAGCAGTTGCAGCAGGCAATCGTCGAACGGGAGGAGCAGGGCGAGACCCTCAGCCGGCTCCTGCCAGGCGGCATCGCCGACAAGCTCCGCGAGGAGGGCAGCCGAATCGGCGAGACCGAGATGCTCCAGGTCACGGTGCTCATCTCCGATGTCCGCGGCTACTCCTCGATCGCCGAGCGCACCGACCCGAGCATGCTCGCCCGCCAGCTCAGCACTCACCGCGCGGAGATGAACGACCGGATCATCGGTGAAGGCGGGACTGTCATGCAGTTCGTTGGTGACGCGGTCATGGGCGTGTTCGGCGCCCCGGTCCCCCAGCCCGACCATGCCGATCGGGCGTTGGCAGCCGCGCTCGCGATGCACAAGGCGCAGGCCGAGGTGAACGCGCGCTGGGCTGCCGAGGGTCTCGCGCCGTTCGGGATGGGAATCGGCCTGTCCACCGGTGAGGTCGCCGCTGCGCTGCTGGGTTCCGAAGAGCGCCTCGAGTACTCGGTCGTAGGTGACACCGTCAACCTTGCCCAACGCATCCAGCAGTGGGCCGAGGCTGGCGAGACCGTCCTGACGAAAGCGACGTACGTGGCGCTCCACCGCAAAGTCGAGGCCGAGGCGCTCGAACCGGCCCAGGTCAAGGGGCGACAGTCGCGCGTCGCCGCCTACCGGATGCCACCTCGGCGATAGCGTCGGCTCTTAGGCTGCCGTAGCCGCCTCCCAGGCCTCAACGAGCGCATCCGGACCGAACGCGGATTTCGCGACGTAGCCGATCGCCCCGGCCTCGACCGCCCGAAGCTCGTAGTCCTGCGGTTCGTACGTCGACAGGACGAGGACATGGGTGTGCAGCGTCGTCGCCAGGATCTGCCGCGTCGCCTCGAGACCGTTCATACCGGGCAGGTTGACGTCCATCAGGACGAGATCCGGCTCGAGCTGCCGGGTGAGCTCGACGGACGCCTCGCCGCTGTCCGCCTCGCCCACCACCTCGAAGCCATCGGTGAGTTCGACGACCATACGAGCCGCGACACGGAACGGCTCCTGGTCATCTACGATCACTACCCGCACGGCCGGCTCTCCCATCTCGGATAATGCTGCCACCCCTGCGACGGCGTCACCAACATGGCAGCCGGCGCATCGCGGGTGGGGCTACCACCCCAGGGCGCTGTCGTACCATCAGGGGCCTGCCGCTGCCCCCATCCTCGCGCTCACCCCTCCCAGGCGCCGAGGAAGAGCAGCACGGCCCGCACCCGCCGGTGGGTGGCCTGCTCTTCGGCAAGTCCGAGCTTCCCGAAGATCGAGTTGATGTGCTTCTCGACCGCCCGCTCCGTGAGGAACAGGCTGTGTGCGATCGCTGCGTTGTTCTTGCCCTGAGCCATCTCGGCGAGCACTTCGCGTTCCCGTGGAGTGAGTCGATCCAGCTCCGAGCCCTTGTCCTTGGTACGGGCTGCCACCAGCACCTCGACGACCTTCGGGTCGATGACCGACCCCCCGCGGGCGACCTCCCGTACCGCGCCGAGCAGCTGGTCAAGGTCGGAGACCCGCTCCTTCAGCAGATACGCCCGCCGCTCCGAGCCGTGTTGGAACAGGGCGATAGCGTAATCCGGCTCGGAGTACTGGCTGAGTACGACGACGCCAACCTCCGGGGTCGTCTCCCGCAGCCACTCGGCCGCCCGGATGCCCTCGTCGGTGCCGGTCGGGGGCATCCGGATGTCGGTGAGCACGACGTCGGGCCTGGTGGCCTCGACCGCGGATTTGAGGGAATCGAGATCATCACAGACCGCGACCAGCTCGAGCTCGGATTGGGTCTCGATGAGGAGTTTCACGCCCTCGCGGACGAGGTAGCTGTCGTCGGCGATCACGACCCGGATCGGCATGGGGGTCAGGATATCCCCGGGGAGCCGTCCTCAGCCGTCGGTAATCTTCCCACCCACCCGGGCCTGCGGCCCTTCCCGCATCTTCCCCCCACCCGGGCCTGCGGCCCGTCCCGCATCTGCCCCCCACCCGGGCCTACGGCCCTTCCCGCATCCTCAACGCCGCCACCCCGGCGAAGCGGCTGTGGGCGAGGTCGGCGAGCGCCTGATCGGCCTGCTCGAACCGGTAACCCTTCACGGTCAACTCGCTCCCGAC
>JALYGD010000209.1 GCA_030777265.1 Actinomycetota bacterium
CCGATCAGTCGATCGAACGCCGAGAGGATGGCCGTCTCGAAGGTCTCGCTGGCCTTCTCGTCCCCCGCCAGCCGGGCTCGAACCAGGAACCTGTTCGGCGCCTGCTGGACGACCTGCATCGCGACGACGCCATCAACTCCGCGCAGCAGATTGTAGGCAAAAAGTGCAAGTCGGCTGCCGTCCTTCGTGATGACGACGTCGTCCTGGCGGCCGAGCAGGTCCCTCAGGATCGGCGAGCTCCGCCCACACGCACAGCCGCCGAGGTCGACCGCCCCGACGTCACCGACCTCGTACCGCACGAGTGGCATGAGGTCGTTCGCGAGAGTCGTCAGCAGCAGCCGCCCCGGTTCGCCGGGCGGCAGAGGCTGATCCCGGTCATCCACTGCCTCGATGAGACCGACGTTGAGAAAGACGTGGCGGCTGCCGGCGGGGCACTCGATCGCGAGCGCGGCGTTTTCGGAGCTCCCGTACTTGTCGGCGACCCGTCCTCGGAACACCTCCTCGAGCAAAGCCCGCCCGCCGGGGGTGAGCAGCTCAGAGGTCGTGACAATGAGTGGTACATGGACGGAGATACCGTGTTCGTGGCAGAGGCGCGCGAGCTCGACGAGGCTCGAGGTGTAGCCGTCGAGGATCTCTGGGCGCCAGCGACGTAGCACCGCCGCGTACTCCTCCACGCAGGCCGGGCGCAGGTGGTATTGGGACAGCGCGAGCTGTTTGCCGGGCAGGTTGAGCCGCCACACGCGCCGGCTCGTGGTCGGGACGACGACCTTGCCCGTGAACGACGCCCGACGGGCGTCGGGGCGTAGACCGTGCCAGCCTTTGAAGACGTCGCCGGAGAGGAAGAGCTCGCGGAAGGCGGATCGAGACCGCCACACCTTGAGTGGCGTGCCGGACGTACCGCTCGACAGCGAGGGGATGTCGCTTCGATCGGGAGCGCGACTCAGGAAGGCCTCGGGCTCCCGGCGAATCTGCTCCTTCGTCACAGCCGGCCACCGCTCGAGCTCCTCGCGGGCCGAAGCGACGGGCCCCGGCGTCGGGGTGTAGCCCGGTAGCTGGCGGGCCACCTCGAGGACCCGGCGCAGCCGGCGCTCGACCTCCGCCTCGGCGGCGGCAGCCTGCCAATGCAGCGTCTCGATCTGCGCCATGCGGCGGCGGGCGGGCCCCGGCCAGCCACGGCGGCGTACGAGTTCTTGCACGCCGTAGACGCTGCATAGCACATCTTGGACGATCGAGGGGGCGGCGTCGTAGCGGGTGGCACCGAGCTCACGCATGCGCTCGAGAACCGACGGCGCAACGCTCGTGTCTCTGCTCTCCAGCGCGCGCCGCATCACTGATCGTGCCGGATCTGGGCACGCGGGCCCTCCCCCCGGGCCCGTGTGTGCTCCAGTAGCTCGGTGTAGACCTGCTCCTGGCGTCTGACCGCGTTGGGGATTTGGAAGTCGGCGGCGCGCTCTTGTGCCGCAGCTCCGAGCCGGGCGGCGAGAGCGCCGTCGAGCAGGAGGGTGGTGATGCATGCTGCCAGGGACCGGGCGTCGTCGGGGTCCGCGACGAGAGCGTTGCGGCGATGCTCTACGACCTCCGACACCCCGCCGACGCGGGTGACGACGCTGGGGCGCGCGAGCACCATCGCCTCGATCAGCGCGATCGAAAGCCCCTCGTAGCCGGAGGCGAGAACGAACACGTCGAACGTTTTCGCTACCCGGGGGGCGTCGTCGCGGTAACCGGCGAAGATGACCGACCCTTCGAGCCCGAGCTCGAGGGCGAGACGGCGTGCCTGCGGCTCCAGGGGCCCCTGTCCTACGAGAACGAAGCGGGTGTCTGGAACGGCCTGTAGTACCCGCGCCGCAGCACGCAGGAGGAGGTCGTAACGCTTCTGCGGCCGGAAGTTGGCTACCGTGCCGACGATCGGGGCGCCATCGGGGATGCCGAGCTCCTCACGTACCCCCTCGGGAGAACCCCAGGTGTGCACCGCGGCCGGGTCGAGCCCGTGGTACAGGGTCTCGGTCGGAGGCATCGGCAGCGACCGCAGCGCAGGCGGCATGCGGATCGCAGCGCGCACGTACTCGGAGACGGCAAACACATGATCGTTTTGGTTGAACGTGAGCAGGTTCCCCCAATACGTCGGGCGCTTGTAGTAGTCCCACGGCGCATGTTCCGTGTAAACGATCCGCGGCCCGTTCGGCGTTGCGAGCCCGAGGCGGGCACCTATGGCCGCGTACGGCGAATGCACGTGGACGAGGTCGATGTCGTGGTCGCGAACGAGCTTGCGCAACCGGGCGACCCAGCCCATTCCCCGTGCCCCGTGCAGGCAGTGCACGGGGACGCCGGCCGCCCTCAGCTCGCCCACGAGCCCGTCCTTGCCTGGCAGCAGGTAGGCAGCCTCGTACGCGAACCGGTCGCGGTCGTAGTAGGGAGCAGCGCTGGCGAGCAGCTGCTCGGCACCCCCCCGTCCGAGGCCCTTGATGAGGAGCAACACCCGCTTCACCGGCCACTCCCGGCTGGCGCAGGGGATGGCACCGTCGACGAGAACTCTCGATGTGGATGATGTGCGGGAAGGGGTCGTTGGCGGGGTTGTTTCAAGGCCTTGGCTGCGGGCGGGACCCCGAGGAGCACGAAGTAGAAGGGGAGCACCTGGACCCGCTCGCGAGTGAGGATGCCGAAGTTCGAGAAGCTCGAGAAAGCGAGGGTGAACAGCACCGTGTAGACGAGGGCGAACCCGAGGTAAGCCTGGCTCCGCATGCGCCGAAACGCTGCCATCAGCCAGCGCCAGCGCACGAGCGACAGGATGAGCAGGAAGGTGCCTTCGGCCGCGGCCAGGCGGGCTTGTGTGTTGTGCGCTTCGTGGAGCAGTGGACGGAAGAGCACGGTGGCGATTGCTATCGGTGCCCGGGCGGGTGACTCGGCGACCGATGGCGCGTAGACGGACCCGCCCCTGTCGGTGCGCTCGACGGTGTCGTTGAGTGCGGTCTTCACACCCTGATCGGTCTCGATGCCCCGGTCTTCGAGGAATGTGTCGGTCCGCTGGACAAGCAGCACGGAGATCACCGCCAGTCCGATCAGCCCGGTGATCTTCGCCATCGGCGCGAACCGGCCGCGCTTGTCGCGGGCTGGACGCAGCAGAAAAGCAGCAGCGAGAGCGACCGCCATGATGCCAGCGACATGGGGTCGCACGAGGGCGGCCAGCCAGAGCCCGACAACCACGCCCCCCAGGCCACGCCAGAGCCACCCGCTGACGAGACGGGCCGCTCCGAGCGCGGCGATGCCGAGCGCGAAGGTCATCAGAGCTTCTTTGCCGATGCTCGAGGGCCAGAACAACATCGACGGCAGGAAGAACAGGAGGCGGGCGTACGTTCTGTGTCGACCCTGGGGCACTGCGATGGTGAAGGCGCGATAGATGAGGAAGATGCCCCAAAAGCCGAGCCAGGAGAAGAACACGAACGCGCCGAGCTTCGTCGGCCCCATCATCGCCAAGATGATGCCGCAGACGAGGACGACCCAGTCGCCCCCGAGCCTGAACTCGAGCCCCGTGTCGTAGTTGCCCGCCAAAAAGCGGCTCGCGACCTCTTCCGCGCGGCGAAAGTAGCCGGTCGCGTCCGCTACCCCACCATAGACGTCGTCGGCGACGTAGAGCCGGGCGAACGCGCCCACCAGTTTCAGCACGAGTGCGGCGACGAGGATCCAGTAGAGGCGCTTGTCGCCTTCCCTGGCAGCTTGTCGCCTCAAAGCTGCAAGGGTGACCGCCACGAGCACTCCCCCGACCGCCAGACCGCTCCAGGGCGGGTCGGATGTGATCCCGGTCGGCAGGATCGAACTCGTCACCGTCAGAGCGAGCATGGCGAGCAGTAGCGACCGGCCGAGGGCGGGCCCTTGGGGAACGGCAGCGGCTCGTTGCATGGCTAGAAGACCTCGAGATCCCCAAGGGACAGGCCCCAAGCCCCCAGCCCGGTCGGATCCGGGTCGAGCTCGTCGTTGAGCGGGTTCACGACGAGGGTCGGGCCGAAGGGCGCGCGAACAAAGCCACCACGACGGGCTGCTCGCCGCGCGAACGATCCAGCCGGGAAGCTGCAGGCGATGTGGTCGACGGTAGCGGCCCGGGCGACGCCTCGCAGGAGCAGGCCCGCCTCCATGGGCTCCTCGCGCGGCACGACGAGCTCACTGATGGTCGTCTCCCACAGGCCACCGCGCGGACGTACCCGAAAGAGGGCGAGTCCCCGCAGTCGTCCCTCACGCCGGATGCGAAGGGCGCGGTAGTCGAGCAGCGGCGCGTCCGCATAGCGCCAACGCAGGTAGGCGACGCCGCCTCGGGTGCTCCAACGGTCTGAGAAGGAGCGGGTGGTGGCGAGGAATTCTGCGACCTCACGAGCGTCGGCCAGTGCTTCGGCGGCCGGCTCGGCGTGCACGACGGGATGCGGACGCCGGCTCGCGATGTTCGCGTGGCGCAGGGTCGGCAGTCCGCGGGCGAACGCGATCGGGCGGCGCAGGCGGATCGCGACCGGCACGGTGCCGACCACTCGCCAGCCGAGTTTCAGGTAGCCCGGCAAGCTGCGCTCGTTGGGCGTATTGAAGATGAGGTCCGCTTCGGCGCTCAGGAGCTCAAGCGCGGCACGGGTCAGCTCCGAGAAGATTCCACGGCGCTGGTGGCCCGGGTGAGTAGCGGTGTCCACCGCGCGAACGGCGCGAATGATGCGGTCGTCGCGTCGGAACTCCCAGCGCATGAACGTGCGCAGGCCGACGACCTCCCCCCCGGCATCGGCGACCAGCATGCAGGAACGGCCGAAGGGATTTGCGAGGTGCTTCCAGCGGAAGAAATCCGGTGTCCGCCTTCCGCCGGGTCCGCCCCCGAGCGAGGCGGCGAGCAGGCGCAGGACAGCGCGCTCGTCCTCGTCGCGGTAGGGACGGACCTCGACCTGCGAGTGGCCGCGTGGGGGGCTGCTCGTCGACGTCATGCGGGGCCAGACTCGAGGATGCTGGTGAGCGCGACCATCGTCCGCCGGGCGTCCGTCGATCCGAGCTCGTAGCAGCGTGCCCGCTCGGTCAGTCGCGCGAGCCCGTCGAGCCCCGCCCCAGCGACGAAGCCGAAGTTCAGCGTCTTCGCAACCAGCGTCTCGAGCGTCGCCACGCGCGACCGAGGTCGCGCCGTCGCGCCGGCGCCACGCTCGCTGAGACAGACCGCGTCGATCATGACCGGCTCTGTCACGAGACGCGGGCCTCCCGCCATACGCGGCGAGCCGAGCGCGTCGAGGATCCGCCAGGACCCGGTGGGAGTCTCGGGCAGTGGGGGCAGCGGCGCGACGTGTCCGCTCTCGGGGTCGATCGCAGCGACCGTGGTCGCTGGCAGGCCGAGACCTGCCCGCTCCGCTCGTCGGCCGAGCTCGCCGACGGCCCCGGCGATGCGGGGCGAGGCGAGCAGGGCGCCGCGAGCACCGGCCAGTACGGGCAGTGCGAGCAGGATGAGATCACGACGCTCGGCCACGAGGATCGCGGAGAGCTCGCTGAGCAGGGCCCGACCGAGCGTCGGCAGGTCGAGGGTCCTCATCACCGGCCTCGTGCCCTTGTAGAGGACAGAGAAGTCCCGCCTGCGACGTTCATCGCTGACAGCCCCGTCAGCCACGACGAGAGAGTAGTCGGCGCCGTCCCAACCCTCGGTCGCATAGGCTCCGAGGGCCGCGTCCAGCCAGCCGCCGAATGGGCGGGAGGTCGTTCGGATCCCCACCCTGGTCCCGCCGAGCACGTACGTGCGCTGCACCGCCCACCCGAGGCGGTCGAGTTTGTTGCTTCAGGGGCTGCCGCGCCGCTGCGTGGTCCCATCCGTCGCCGTCTTAGGCGACCTAAGACGGCTCCTCTCGCGACGCTCCTGGGGAGCGCCACTCGCGTGAAGGTGACGGGTGGCCGGGTCGGCAGCGGGCGGCGCCGGCCGCTCGGGCAGCGGAGCGCCGGCTGCCCGGAGTTGCGAGCGCTCCATCAGGCCCGCGGTCTGCAGGTCGGCCACCAACGTTGTGACGTGCGTCTCGACGTCCTCGAAGGGCAAGCCGTAGGCCTCGGCGATGTCCGCGGCGAGCTCGCGGGTGGTCGAACTGCCGTCGCAGAGGGAGAAGACGATGCGGCCGGTGGTGTTCAGCCGGTGGAGCTGCCCGGCCTCGGCGTCGTAGATGATCGCCTCACCGTCGAGCTCGACGACGGTGAGGTCCGCCCGAGCCTGTGGACGGGTGGTGGCGGTCGTGGTGTCCCCCATCCAGCGCTCCTCCAATTCCGCCTGCGGTCGTGGTCTTGGACCTTCTTGTCGCGTCTTGTGCAAGCCGAGACCGCTCCTGGCCCCAAGGCCACGATTCGCATTCCCGCTGCAGACAGTGCCCTTGTAGATGCGGAGAGTGATTGGCATGCAGACGCGAAGCGCTGCCCGGTAGCCGCAAGAGTCTCGCGCCCGACCTTGTCTCCAGGCAAGCCTCTGACTGCTATCGGTGACATGTGTCACTTCGAGGCGACTGCGGCCGCCGTGAGAATGTGCCTCAGCTGCTCGCTCGCTGCTCGCGCGGGCGCGTCGTGGGCATCCTCCTCAGCGCCGGCCTGCCCCCGGTTGCCTAGCAGACACTCCCTGGAGAACGGCTGATGCCGCTCAGCTTCCACCTCACGCCCCGGGCCGTCGTGCGGCTCCTGGCGCCTATCGTGGCCGCGCTCGTCCTGACGACCTTCGCCGCCCAGGTTCTGAAGTTCACGGCTGACGTGCCGAATGCGATCACGCGCCTCTTCGACTCCAACTCGAAGATGAACTTTCCCACCGCCTACAAGATCCTCGCGCTGCTGGCCTGCACCGTGCTGCTGGCGCTGATCGCGGCAGCGAAGCGCCGGCAGGGGGACCGCTACGCCCGTCACTGGAAGGGACTCGCGTTCGTCTTCTTGTTCCTCACGGCGGACGAGGCGACGATGATCCACCAGAATCTCGACCGCGCCCTCCAGCGGTTGACGGGAGCGGACGGGGCGCTGTATTTCAGCTGGACGATGGTCTACCTCCCGCTCGTGGCGGCCTTCGTGATCGCCTACTGGCGTTTCTTGCGTTCCCTGCAACCGCGTCAGCAGTTGCTCTTCGGGCTAGCGGGCGGATGCTACGGAGGCGGATCCGGGGGCCTGG
>JALYGD010000210.1 GCA_030777265.1 Actinomycetota bacterium
ACCCGCGTTCAGGAGTTCATGACATGGAAGGCGTCGAGATCATCGAGAATTCCACGCTGGCTGAGTTCCTGGAGCGGGCCTCGGGACGCGGATACGTCGTACTGTCCGAACTGCAGGACTTCCACGACCCGCTCACCCAGCCAACGTCCTGGGTGGACGACGTGGCCCAGCTCGCACGCGAGCGCGGCTTGCAGGTCGTCGACGACCTGTCGGAGGTCAGTCTCGACAGACCGGAGGCCGCGACGATCAGCGCTTCCTCCGACCCCGTCCGCCAATATTTGAACGAGATCGGACGGACCGAGCTCCTCACTGCGGAGGAGGAGGTCGATCTGTCGAAGAGGTACCAGGCGGGGTTGGCGGCGCGGGCGCTGCTCGATGCACGAGGCCGGCTCAGTCCGCGTCGGCGGGCAATGCTCGCCTCGATCCTCCGCGACGGCCGCCGCGCCAAGGACCATATGATCCGCGCGAATCTTCGGCTCGTAGTGTCCAACGCACGCAAGTTCCGTGGTCGAGGGCTCGACCTGCTCAGTCTCATCCAGGAGGGCAACCTCGGTCTGATCCGGGCCGTCGAGAAGTTCGACCATACAAAGGGCTACAAATTCTCGACCTACGCGACCTGGTGGATCCGCCAGGCCCTCCAGCGTGGACTTGCCGACAAAGCGCGCACCGTTCGCTTGCCTGCTCACGTCTTCGAGACGCTCGGCAAGATCCGCTTCGTCGAGCTCGACCTGCTGCAAGCGCTCGGCCGGGAGCCGACCGAGGACGAGGTCGCTGCGGAGCTCGGCATGGGGGTTGAGCGGCTGCGCGAGATCCGGCAGGCCGCCCAGGATGTCTCGTCGCTCGACACGCCCGTCGGTGAGGACGGCGACGCCACCCTCGGTGAGCTGGTTGCGGACGAGGGGGCAGCCGACCCTGCAACCTCCGCTGCCAGCCTATTGACCCAGAACGAGATCGCACGTGCGCTGGCTGCGCTCGACGCCCGGGAGCGGGCTGTGCTCATGTGGCGCTTCGGGATGATGGACGGCGAAGAGCACACACTCGAGGAAATAGGGGAGCACTTCGGCCTCACCCGCGAGCGCATCCGTCAGATCGAAAAGAAGACTCTCACGAAGCTGCGTCACCCGGCTCGTGCGGTGCATCTGCGGAGCCTGCTCGACGGGATGGACGTCGCCAGCTGAGACTGACCCCCGAAGCCATCCGGGAACCGCTGGGGGGACCAGCTCGCGAAGCCGGGGTCGGAGAGCCAGCGCACCCGCCGCCGGGCATGCTCACGACGAGTGACGCAGCGACTCGCGGCGGTGTCGCGGCCGCTCGTTCAGGCGCAGCACGGGGGACGGCGCCCCATCACCGAGGCTCTCGCCACGGGCCCATCACGCCGATCCTGGTCTCCTCGACGTCGCGACGGTCCCGTGCCCCCCAA
Organism: Actinomycetota bacterium; assembly: GCA_030777265.1. GTDB lineage: Bacteria > Actinomycetota > Nitriliruptoria > Nitriliruptorales > JAHWKO01 > JALYGD01. The sequence goes on from JALYGD010000210.1 coordinate 1,421, forward strand.
ACGATGCCGTCCCACTGGAGCAGCCGGCGGACGGCGTCAAGTGCGTCCGTTACTCCAGCCGCATAGGCGTGCGGATCGTCGAACAGGAAGGCGTTGGCGACGAGCCGCCGATTGAGCTCGCTCAAATCCATGTCATCTCCAACTGCGGGAGCCGTGGCTGAGCGTCATCTCGACACGTCTCCACTTCCTTTGTCCCATGGATTCGACCCCGCGGCCACCCCGCGTGCGAGGAGCGCGAGCGTTGTCCGATATGTGGAGAAGTTCCCGGCGCTAGAGCCGGTCAGGAGCCGACAGGCTTGCTTGCGTCCGGTTGGCGGGCGAGCAGATAACGCGCCCGGGCGAAGACCGCGTCGAGCATGTCTCTGGTGAGACGACCGGTGAAGGTGTTCTGCTGGCTGACGTGGTAGCAGCCGAGGAGCGTAACGGTCCCAACCGCGACTTCTGCTCCGTGTCGAAACCGCGGTTTCGGTCGCACCGGTCCGAAGCGGCGGAGGGCTGCCTCCCAGCCGAAGCTCCCCAGTGCGACGACGACCTCGACCGGCAGAAGCTCGACTTCAGCGCGAAAATACCGGTCGCAGCTGTCACGCTCCTCCACGGAGGGGCGGTTGGCGGGAGGTGCGCACTTCACTGGTGCTGTCACCCAACAGTCGCCAACTACGAGTCCGTCGGCGCGGTGAGTTGCAGTCGGCTGATTAGCGAAACCAGCCCGGTACAGCGCCCCGAACAGCCAATCGCCGGAACGATCGCCAGTAAAGACACGACCGGTACGGTTGCCGCCATGCGCTGCTGGAGCGAGACCGACGACGAGGAGCCGCGCCTGAGGGTCACCAAACCCTGGCACCGGACGGCCCCAGTAGTCCTCGTCGGCGTATGCAGCGCGCTTCTCGCAAGCTACCTTCTCACGCCATGCCACGAGACGGGGGCAGCGCCGGCAGCGCACGACATCATGCTCCAGCGCCGCCAGCGATTCCCAACCCCTTTTCACGCGCGTGGCCCTGGGGGCGGAGAGCACGGCTTCCGCTCGGCCCTGTGGGTGCCCCGCGCTCGTCATTCTCGCCTCCCGACTCTCGCTCGGAGCACGGTACGGGCAAAGTCCCCCTGGTGAGGACGGTCGGACGGAGGGCCCACCTGGGCGCCTGGTTCCCTCCCACCTCGAACCGCTCTGACTGGTGTGCTTGGCCTCCTGCCGCTTTCTTCCGACCAAGCGTCCTCCCCGTGATCTGAGGATGGAATGAAGCGGTCGACGGCGAGTAACATTCAGCGCCATGCCAGGGAACCTCAAGAACCTTCAGCGTCTCTCTCACTGGACCCGTCGCTGGTGCCGTGAGGATGACGTCTTGTCTCCCCACCTGTTCATGCTTGCGGTCGCCTCTCTTGTCGTGCTCGTCCTTGCCGGCGTCGTGTTGGCCCAGCGCGCTGGCGCACCCCACCCAGGTGCGGGAGTTCTCGTGCTCGACAAGCTTGAGGTCCCCCTCGAGACGCCGTCGCCCCCACCTTCGGAGACGCCTCCGCCACCACCGTCTGTCGCACTCAGCCCGAGCCCGACGAAGGCCGCGCCGCGCGTCGCCGTCACCAAGCCGCGAGCACCCGCCTTCCGCTACGACGTCGCCCGCGTCCAGCGGCGCCTGACAGAGCTCAAGTACTACGT
>JALYGD010000211.1 GCA_030777265.1 Actinomycetota bacterium
GGGGAGACCGGTGACGTCCTGGTCGGGCTGACGCTGCGACCCGGCCGCCCGGGCCGCAACGACGTACTGGTCTACCTGCTGCCGACAGAAGGCAAGGAGGCGGCGGCGGACCTGTCCGCGAGCCTCACCGCGGGAGACGCCAGCGTGCCGCTCACCGCATGTGGGCTCAGCTGCCGGCGCGGCGAGGCAGTGCTCGAGGACGGCGACACGCTCGAGGTGAGGGTGGCGGACGTCGAAGACAACCCGGCCCGGTTTGCTCTGCCGGACCTGCCCGCCCCTGACGGCCGCCAGCTGCTGGCAGATCTCGTCGGGCGCATGGACCGCGTCTCGAGCCTGCGCTACGAGGAGGTATTCGGACCCGTTGCCCCGCCCATCCGCTCCTCGGTCGAGATTGTCGCCCCGGACCGAATCCGCGCCGTCATTCACACCTTCGACCGGGAGACGATCCGCATCGGCGACGACATGTTCCGTCGCCAAGCAGGCCAGCCGTGGGAAGTGGAGCTGGATGGGGCCCGCGTGCACGTCCCTTCATACATCTGGGAGTACGAGCCGCGGGTAGGAGCCCACATCGTGGGGCGCCAGGAACTGGGTGGAGTGCCGAACCGCATCCTCAGCTTCTTCATCGACCACTCCACCAGCCCCATCTGGTACCGCCTGTGGGTCGACGACCGAGGCCTGGTCCGACGCGCCGAGATGCGCGCCCGGGGCCACTTCATGGACCACGACTACTACGACTTCGACGCCCCCATCACCGTCCAACCTCCCGTCGCTGTTGCGCAGGTCACCGATGCGCCTGCGCGCCGGTAGTCGCTTGTGGTGGGGCGCTGGAACGCGACACTTTCGCGGAGCCGAGGACCGCGCAGCGACGGGCGCCAGGGACCCATCGGATTAGATCGGGGGCCACCCGAGCTGCGCATACCAGGCGAGCATCCTGCTCATCATGGCGGTCCACCCGCCGGTGGCGACCGCGATCCCCATCACTATCAGCAGGACGCCTCCGGTGACTTCGACGTGCCGCGTGTAGCGTCGCAGCCAGGCGAGGCGCTGGCGGCCGCGCGCGAGGCCGAGAGCGATCCACAGGAACGGCAGCGTCAAGCCAACCGAGTAGGCGAACAGGAGGAAGGCGCCGCGAGGCACCGTCTTCTCGATCGCGGCGGTGGCCAGGATCCCGGCGAGCACCGGACCGATACATGGTGTCCATCCGAGCGCGAAGGCCGCGCCCATGGGGGCCGCCGCCCCCGTCCCGCGGGCGAAGCGGGAGAGGTCGAGCCGACGTTCGCGGCGCAGCAGCCAGGGCAGCCGGACCAGGCCGACGAAGGCGAGGCCCATCACGACGATGAAGGCGCCTGCGATGCGGTCCAGCCAGACCGTGTTGCGGGCCAGGAACCAGCCGAGCGCGGAGGCGGTCGCGCCCATGGCGGTGAACACGAGGGTGAACCCGGCGGCGAACAGCAGAGCCCCGGTGAAGATACGACGGCGAGCGTGTTGACGCTCCCCCTCAGCGGGCGACAGCCCGGAGACGTAGGACACGTAGCCGGGCAGCAGCGGCAGCGTGCATGGCGCGGTGAAGGACACCACGCCGGCGACGAGCGCGAGCGAGGCGAGGGCGAACAGCTCCACGATCACCTAGCCGTTGGCTACGACATGAGCGTAGGAATGATGGAGCCTACGCCTGCTCGACACATCGCGCCGACCCCTCCTGCTAACCCAGGGATACACGACCCCTCGCATGCTCGCTAGCGCCGTAGCGTAGTGCGCAGCGCGAGAGGTCGTTGTTGGGCCGAGATGGCCGGGACGTGCGCGATCTCCTCCTGAGCCTCGATCTCGCGCGCCTGCTTCGGGACCTCCGCGACAACAGCTCGACCGCCTGATCCATGCCGCGCTTCAGCAGCACGGGGGTTGGACTACACTGCAGCATTCCCCGCTGCCTTGTCGCCGTGCCCGCCTGACCGGGAGAGGACATGCCGGTCGTTGCTTGCCCCCGTTGCGGCGAGGAAGAGGAGCTCCGGGCCCGTCACGCCGCCGACGAGCCACTGACGGTGGCCTGTGGCTCGTGCCGCCACGAGTGGGTGCGCGACCCCAGGCTGCGGTGCCGATTGTGCGGCTCGACGGATCTGCGCTACACGCCGGAGCCGCTGTGGGAGAAAGGACGAGGGGACCAACGCACGCCGGCGGGGAGGCGGGACCAATACACCTGCTGGAGCTGTGGCGGGAGGCGGGTGACCTCCACCAACCCCCTGGCAGGCGACGCCCCCGCCGAGCGATGAGCGCCAGCTGGTGGACGTGCTGACACCTAGCCGGCCGGCACTCGTAGACCTCCACCCACAGGTCACGCCACGCTTGTGAAACGACTCCGTGTCAGTCGCGGCAGCTGCTCGAGGACCTTCGGCGGGGCGTGGCTGCGGACCGCGGCTTGAGGAGCTCATCGCGGGTCACGGTGCACCTTGACCGAAGGCGCCCTCGACGCGTTCCAGAATCTCCATCCCTGTCAGCGTCGCGTCCGGCACCTGCCAATCCGCTGTTCCTGACACTCACGTTACCGTAGAGTAGCGGCGGCATGGTGTCCGCCAGGCGGATGTCACCGCTCCGGGGCGCGCCGCCGCTCACCCTGCTCACACATCCTTCGCGCCTTCGATAAAACGAACGGTTGCCTCTGTAACCCGTTCCGCCGTGTCGAGCGCCCAGGTGCCGGAGCGACACCTCGGAGCCGCGGGTAGGCGCGCGGTCAGGCGGTGGCGCGGCCGGTGGTTCTGGGGCTGGTGGTCGTGGTGCTCGCTACCGCGACGTATGCGGCGCCTTGGACGAGCCCGAACATGAGGTGTCCTATGAGGCTCATGAGCGCGGTCTGGCTCAGTTGGAAGGCGGGCATGCCCATCCACAGCGGCATGATGAGCAGTGGGCCGAGCACCCACCAGATCGCTCCGTAGACCAGGCCGAGGCCGACTCCCGAGAGCCAGCCGGTGACGCCACGTGCGAGGGTGAGTCCGAATCCGGCGCCGATGATCGCCGAGATGACCAGGTGCACAGCCCATCCCGCAGCCGCTCCCTCGGCCCCCACGAGTCCGGCGATCATGCCGATCATGCCCATCATGTGCATCATCGCGCCGAAAACGAGGCCGCCGGCGATGCCGCCTGCGACGCCAGCGCCGATCCGTTGCGTATCCATCTGTCGTCCTTCCCCACTGGGTCGTGCTCGACGATGCCCTTGCCTCCCGGTAACCCGCGAGACGCCGCGCTTATTCACAAAATGGGGTGGGCGCCACATCGAGTGGACGGTGTGCGCGACCAGGGTTGGACTGGTCGAACTTCGAGCAGCCGGAGCAGCGAACCCGCGAGCACGGCACCCAGCCGGGTCCCGCGCCACTCAGTGACCACTCCCGTCGACAGGGGTGGCAGCGACCTCGAGGCGGACCTGCTGGTGTTCGTGCTGGAAGCAGAGCAGGCCCGCGATCTTGCGCGCTTCCGGCGAGGGGTCGAGGTAGGTCCAGACGAGGTCGTCGAGTAGGAGGTCGCCCAGACGTAG
>JALYGD010000212.1 GCA_030777265.1 Actinomycetota bacterium
GGCTGGCCGGCCGGTGCCGGGTGGGCGAGGAGGAGATGGCGGCCGGGCGCACCAGCGGTGGCGCTCGTGCCCGCCCGCTCACCACTGCGGGGAGCCAGCCAGGTCAAAGGCGACGAGGCAACGGGGAGCGGCCTCCTGGAGAAGCTTGAGCACCGAACGTGCGCTCCGAACGTTCACTCGCTCGACAGCACGCCCCCGGCCTGAACGCAGCGCGATAAATGCCGGGTCGCCGCTGTCCAAGGCGAGCGCGAAGAATCGTTCGGTGCTCCTCACCCTCGACGCCGAGCCGTCGGCCGCGCCCGCTCCAGGCCAGGGCGATCGGCACCTCGGGGCGGCCTCGCCGGGGGTGGAGCGCGCATTCTGTTCGCCTGTTCGGCCCGGCCCCGCTGCGCAACGGTCGTACTGGAACCGTCGATATGTCGCGCTTCACTTCGGGAGGCTGACGGGCGATCATGGGCGGGGCCCTGACCGGCCGATAGACCCGCGTATGCAGGAGGGAGGCGTGAAGGATGTCCGATGACATCTACACACTCGGCGCTTGGCGAGTGAAGGACGGGAAGCAGGCCGAGTTCGTAGAGCGTGGAAGGCGCTCGGCCGCTACTTCAGGAGCCTGCCGCATCCGCCAGGGCAGGGAACCTTGTTGCAGAGTGTCGAGGAGCCGCAGCAGTTCTACTCCTTCGGCCGGTGGCGGTCTGTCAACGACGTCTAGGAGATGCGCCGCCAGCCCGAGACGGCGAAGGAGGTCGCCAAGTTGATGGACCTGTGCGAAGAGGGCCGTCCAGGCGCGTTTCGGCTCGTCGCCACGGGGTGATCGCCAGCGGCAGACGTTCGCTCGCTTAGCGTGGACCGCGTAGCCGTCGATGCGTCGTGTCCGCTCGGGATGCTGGGGATCATGGGGGCGAGAGTCATCGGGAGAGGCAGGTGGGACTCGATGACAGCTGACGAGGCGTCGCCGGTATCGCTGGTGCGGTCCCGGGACGGCACCGAGATCGCCGTCTGCCAGACCGGCAGCGGCCCGCCACTTGTGCTCCTGCACGGAACGCCCGCCAACCACAGCCGATGGCGTCCGCTGCTGGCTTACCTCGAGCCGCACTTCACGTCCATGCCTTCGACCGACGAGGTCGTGGCGCAAGCACCGACTCGCCGGACTACGCGCGCTAGCGGGAGTTCGAAGATGTCGCAGCCGTCGTTGAGCCGAACGGGGCGCACCGTCACCGAATGTTAAACCCGATTGCCGGTACACAGCTCTCATCACTGGCGGGCTCAGAGCACAACAACCTGCAAAACGCAGCTCTCGCGACCATCAGCGCCACGGGTCAGACCGGGCGGCTGCGGGGAATCCTCAACCGCTACGCCAGCGGTGGGTGCCGTGAGGAGACCCGACCACGTGAGGAAGCTCGCCACTGAGTGCGCTCGCGACCAGGACGAGTATCTCGGGCGTGACCGGCGGGTCGTCGGCGACGGCGGCAATGGATTGGTGACGTAGGCGGTCGCTCATCTCGGGCGACAGCGAGGCGACGAAGGTAGCCAGGTGGGCCATCCCGAGCCGCCACCCTGCGACGTCCTCGGGCGTCTCGAGACCCACGTCGACCACCATGGTGTGCACGTTCGCCGCAGCGAATCCCGCCGCGCCGGCAACGGACGCGAGCGACGGGGCCGTATCCAGCGACGGAGCTATCTCCCGCTTCAGGCGGCGATACCACTGAGGGGGTGTGAACCCATGGGAGGCGGCGACCGCGTCGACGTGAGCCTTGGCCGGATGTCCCACCCAGCGGCATAGGTGGATGCGACGACAACACCTTCTGGACGGAGGACGCGGCAGATCTCCCTGAGCGCCCGCGCCGGCTCGTCCAAGTGGTTGAGGACGAAGGCCGCAACCACGCAATCGAAGCTTCCTGACGACACGGGCAGGCTGCGAGCGTCGCCGACGGCCGCCGGCGGCCGGAGGTGCTGGTCGTAGCGGAGCATGTCGATGGCCCCGTCGACGGCGATGATGTCGGCGCCGAGGTCGCTGGCGGCGACGGAGGCGCTGCCGGTGCCCGCCCCGAGGTCGAGCACCCGCGCACCAGCCAGCGCCACCGGGCACTGCGCGACGACGGCCCGGGAAAGGGCGTTGTACATTCGCCCGGGTCCGGCGGCCCAGGCGTCGGCGGCGGCCCCGTAGGCGTCGATGGCCGAGTTCAGCGCAACCACTGGGCACCGTCGAGCACTCGCCGCTCCCACCAAGCCAACTCGTCTCGATCACCGAGCGCTTTCTCCCAACCCAGGAGCAGGAATGCCCCGAGCAGACAGAGACCCAGCTGCTGGTGCCACCATGGGCCTGTTTCCGTCCCACGCCGTTCGAGGCTCTCCCTGTACCTCGCCGCAGCAGCGTCCTTGCCCTCGGGGAGCCGGCTGGCGTTAATCGCGAGATACCAGGCGAGATCGATACAGGGCGGAGCTTGTCCTGGCACCGCCCAGTCGACGAGGATCGTACGGCCGCTCGAGTCACTACCAAGGTTGGCCGCCTTCCAATCGCCGTGCAGGAACGTGAGTGGCGTAGCCCGCAGCGCCACCACGACAGGCGAAGGGTCGCGCAGCAAGGGCCCGACGATGGCGCTGGTCCGGAGCGGTGTCGGCGAGGCGTTGCCAACCTCGCGGTATGAGCCGGGTGGGCACCTCATGGGTACCGCCGAGCAACCGCTCGGTCTCGGACACGATCGGCGACATGAGCAGGAACCGGTTCTCGAGGGGCAGCAGTCCCAACCGATCGGTGAAGTCCCAGAAGGCGACATGCATGTCGGCCATGTGGTCGAGAAACTGCTGGTGTTGACTTGGTGTGAATGGGGTGTCCCCGTCGGGCACCAGTGACGGCCCCACGTCTCGCATGAGCACGGCGCCAGCTCGGGTCTCGACCGCGCAGGCCACCACGGTGTGGTCGATGGTGGCGGGGAGCTGATCGAGGAGGCCGAACTGCCACACGGCTACGGCGCGGGGGGCTACGTCACCCGAGGCTCGGGCCACCCAGTCCCGGTCGATCGCCAAGTGCTTGAGCACGAAACGCTCACCGTCAATGGTGACGCGCTCGAGCGTGGCACCGGACTTGCCGTCGTGAACTTGCAGGGGTGTGCGGTCCGTGGCGCCTGCCACGAGTTCGTCGACCGACCGCAAAGGGCGGTGCAACGGCGCGGTCGCCGTCGACGTCATCATGGCATCAGGGCCGTGCCTCGAGGACCAGGTTGAACGGCGTCTCCGTGGCGCGCCGGAACCGCCTGAACCCCGCCTTCTCGAACACGGCCCCCAGGCGCTTCTCGCCCGCCTGGGCCCCTAGCCCCAACCTGCCGTCTTGGGCAAGGGAGCTCGGTGTGCACAGGAACACCGAGCCGGCGTAGAACAGTCGGCTCACCGGGTTGACGTTCTCCCTGAGGTCATCACCAGCGGCCGGCTCCACCGCCATCACCCAGCCGTCGTCGACGAGCACTTCCCGAGCGTGGGCTGCCGCGCCGATGGGGTCGCCCATGTCGTGGAGACAGTCGAAGTAGCAGACGAGATCGTACGAAGAGCCGGGAAACGAGTCAGCCGAGGCCACCTCGAAGCGCACCCGATCGCCCACGTCGGCCTCCTCCGCGGCACGGCGGGCGGCGGCGATCGAGTCCTGGTGGTAGTCGAAACCCACGAACCGCGAGTTGGGGTAGGCAGTGGCCATTACGATTGTCGATGCGCCGTGCCCACAACCCACGTCCGCCACGGTGGCGCCCGACTGCAGGCGCGCCTCCGCCCCCTCCAGGGCAGGGATCCACTCGTTGACTAGCTGCGCTCGGTAGATCGGGCGGAACACCCGCTCCACGCCGCGGTACAAGCGGGCATCGTGCTGGTGCCACCCCAGGGCGCCGTCAGCCCTGAAGGCTCCGATGACCCGGTCGGTGTCAGCCCACATGGCGGCGATCACCTCCAAGATGCCGCCTGCGAAGACGGGGCTGTCCTCGTCGGCGAGCACGGCGGCGTGCTCGTCGGGCAGCTCGAACGTGCCCTCGTCGGCGTGGTAGTCGACGTAGCCACCGGCCACCTGGTTGTGCAGCCACTCGCGCACCAGCCGCTCCTGGGTGCCGGTCCGGTTGGCGAGCTCTGCCGAGCTCATCGCTCCGGCTCCCGCCATGGTGCGGTAAAGCCCCAACACGTCCCCGACGTAGGCGACAGCCGCCGACTCCGCCGCCGCCAAGTCAGTGACCGCGGTGCCGATGAAGGCGTCGAGTCGCTCCTGGTCCAGCTGCTTGTCGGTCATGGTCATGACGCGCTCCTCTCTTCCTGGCCGGGTCCATCCGGTCGGCCGGCTCAGACTTCATGGTGCAAGGCGACCCTTGCATCGACCTTGTGGCGAGCTTGCGACCCGCTCAAGGCCACGTCGTTAGGCTTTAAGGGGCGATGGAGTTTCGTGCGCTGGGGCCGCTGGAGGTGGTGCACTGCGGGCGCCCTGTGCCGATGACGAGTGGCGTCCAGCGGCGCATCCTTGCCACCCTGCTGGCCCACGGCGGGACACGAGTCAGCACCGACCGTCTCATCGACGTCGTGTGGGGCGCTTCCCCACCGCCCAGCGCCCGTGCCTCGCTGCACAGCCACGTCTCCCGGCTTCGCCGGCGGGTTGACGAGGAGGGAAGGACCCGCCTGCGGACCTGCCCCGGCGGCTACGTCCTCGATGTCGGCAACGACGAGGTGGACGTCGGGCGTTTCGAGCGCCTGGTTCAGGAGGCACGGGCCATAGCGGACCACGACCCGAGACGCGGCGCCGAGATGCTTCAGCGTGCCCTGGACTTGTGGCGGGGCCGGCCCTTCGACGAGGTCGCCGATCACGAGTCGGTGATGGGGGAGGTGGCGCGGCTCGAAGAGCTGCGACTCGGCGCCGCCGAGGATTATGCCGACGAACGCCTGGCCGCAGGTGATCACGCCGAGGTGTTGCCTGAACTCGAGGCTGCCGTCGCTCGGTACCCCCTGCGAGAACGACGACAGGCCCAGCTCATGCTGGCTCTCTACCGCTGCGCTCGGACACCGGACGCCCTTGCCGTCTACCAGTCCTATCGACGGGAGCTGGCGGACGAACTGGGCCTGGACCCGTCGCCTACGCTGCAGCAGCTGGAAAGCGACATCCTCCAGCAGAACCCCAACCTGGTCGTGGAGGGACGAGAGGCGCCGAACCTACGTCGCAGGTGGCGAACACGTTCACCGGTACCACAAGAACCGACGAGGCTGGTGGGACGGGAGGACGAGGCCTTGGCCGTGGAGCGGCTGCTGCAGCGATGCCGCGTGGTGACCCTCACCGGCGTGGGTGGTGTCGGCAAGACCCGTCTGGCGGAGTACGTGGCCCACCGCGTGCAGGACTCGTACAGCCAGGGCGTCCACCTGTGCGAGCTGGCCGTTGTCAGCTCTGACGGCGAGGTCGAGCACGCGGTCGCTGAGGCGTTGGGTGTGCGCCGCCAGGGCGGACGCTCGACCGCCGACGCCATCGTCGACGCGCTGCAGACTGACCAAGCGATGCTGCTGGTCGACAACTGCGAGCACGTCGTCGCCGGGGCCGCCGCCCTGATCACCCGGGTCGTGCGGAACTGCCCAGCCCTCACCGTGCTGGCGACGTCGAGGGAGCGCTTGGCCGTGCCCGGGGAACACCTCTTCGCCGTGCCCCCACTTGCGACGACTGGCAACGGTGACACGGGCAAGCAAGCGCCGGCCGTCGAGTTGTTCTTGGAGCGCCTCTCCGCCCTCAGCCCGCAGGCCGCTGGAAGCGTGAACCCAGACACTGCCAGCGAGCTCTGCCGGCGCCTCGACGGCATCCCCCTGGCCATCGAGTTGGCCGCTGGGCGCGCCGGCGCCATCCACCCCGCCGAGCTGCTCGAACGCCTGGACCAGCGCTTCCGAGTGCTCACCGGGGGACCTCGGAGCAACGCCGGTCGCCACCGCACGCTCCGCGCCGTCGTCGAGTGGTCCTACAGCCTGCTGAGTGAGACGCAGGCGCGGCTCTTCGAACGACTGTCGGTATTCAGAGGCGGCTTCACGCTTCGCTCCGTCGAAGCCATCTGTGGCCATGGGGAGGTGGATCCCGCCGAGGTCTCGCAGCTCGTGGCCGACCTCGTAGACCGTTCCTTGGTCATCGTCGATGGTCGCCGACTCCCGTGTCGGTACCGGCTCCTGGAGACGCTCCGCCAGTACGGGGCGCTGCGGCTCCAGGAGCGCGAGGAAATCCGGGAGTTCCGGGCGCGCCACGCCCGCGCGCTCCTCGACCTGGCCGAACACGCCGATGGCCAGCTGCGCGGTCCCGACGAGGCCCGGTGGGTGAGGATCGTGGGGGACGAGCTGGACAATCTCCGGGCCGCCCACCTGTGGGCGTGCGAGCGCGGAGAGGTCGACCTGGCGATGCGGCTGTCCGCCGCCCTCGACTTCTACGCCACCGACCGGCTGAGTGACGAGGTGTTCGACTGGGGAGCGCGGGCGCTTCAGCTTCCCGGTGCCCGGTCTCACCAGCTCTTCCCCCTGGTGAGCGCCTCGGTGGGCCGCGGGGTCAGCAACCGAGGCGATTTGGCCAGGGCCACGGCCCTGGCCGAAGCGGCAGTCGACGCGGCTGCCGGCGAGCACGACCGGGGTCGGCTGGTGGCTCTTCACGCCCTCTCAGCCATCCGTCTGTACCAGGGACAGCTTGAGGACTGCATGCGGATGGCGAGCGAGGAGGCAGAGCTGGCCCGTCAATCTGGGGATCTCGTGGCGGAGACCCTCGCGCTGCTCCACCAAGTGCTCGCGTTGACCTATGCCGGCGATAGCGAAGCCGCGCTTCGGATGGCTGACTCCGCTCTGGAGCTTGCCCAAGACGCCGAGGTCCCCGACGTGATCGCCTGGGCCTTGTACGCCAACGGTGAGGCACGCCTCGATCCCGCCCCAGAGCGAGCTTGCGAGCTCCTCGAGCGGAGCATCGGCGTGGCCCGATCGGTGCACAACCGGTTCGCCGAGGGCGTCGCCCTGGCCTCGCTGACGTCGGTCCGGGCCCGCCATGGCCCTGCCCACGCCGCGCTCGAGCAGTTCCGCAGGGTGATCCAACACTGGCGGCGCACCGGTGACTGGACTCACCAGTGGACCACGATGCGAGGTCTCGTCCAGCTCCTGGCACGCTTGCACTGCCACGAGGCTGCGGCCGTGCTCCACGGGGCCGTGACCGCCTCGCCGACTGCTACCCCCGTCTACGGGTCGGACCACGAGCGGCTCGCCGTGGTGGCTCGCGGCCTATCGACCGACCTCGGACCGGACCGCTTCGAGACGGCATTCGAGGCCGGCGCTGCGCTACCGCGTGAGGTCGTCGTTGCACGCGCCCTCGACGCGATTGACGAGGCGCTTGCGTTCACGTGACGCCGTAGTCACCTTCCTCATAGGTCGACCGGCGTCGCGTAGTGACGAGCTGCGGCAAGTAGTCGGCAGGACTCCGCCGGGGGGAGGCAATAGGTCGACGGCTCGCCCCGGGCAAGACCGGCCATTGAGGCGACCACCACCAGCGAAAGCCAGGGCAGAAGTGAGGAGGGCTTGCCGTCCCCGGTTTCCTGATGGGCCGCGCGAGGATCCGATTCGAGCTGCAAGGGCACGACAAGGCAGCCACAAGGGCGCCCGCCCAGGATGGAGACCACCCGAAAGAGGAGGTCCCGATGAGATCCGCACGTATCCGCAACTCTCGCCTCGTCGTCTTCTTCTTGCTCGCCCTGGTCCTGGCGGCGTGCTCACCCGGGCACGCCGGAGGCGGCGGCTCGTCCGACGCTCTTGGGTCAGGAGTGACGCAGGGTCCCGATCGCCAGGATGGTCTCGATCAGGACGGCCACCGCGAGGAGTTCCTCTACGTGGTGGCCATCAACTCCGGCGACGACGTCAACCCCGACTTCTTGGCCGTTGTTGGCGCGGACCCGCGCAAGCGGGGCCAGTACGGTCGCATCCTCACCCGTGCCGACCTGCCCACCGTGGGGGACAACGTCCACCACTTCGGTTACTCCCTGGACCAGGAACGTCTCTTCGTCCCGGGTTTGTTCTCCAGTCGCATGCACGTCTTCGACGTTTCGAAGCAGCCAAGGCGGCCGCGGCTCGTAGCGGTCCAAGACGACCTTGTCGAGGACAGCGGCTATCAGGCGCCCCACACGGTGACGCCGCTCGAGGGCGGCAGCATCCTGGTATCGATGCTCGGCGCCGACACGGAGACGACGGGTCCCGGCGGCGTCGTCGTGCTCGACGACCGCAGCGGTGAGTTCGTCAGCCACTTCGGCCCGGGGCCAGAGCGCACCGAAGACGAGAGTGGTCCCAAGTACATGTACGACCTCGCCTTCAAGCCCGAGATCAACCGGGCCGTGTCGACCACCTGGGGTTACCCAGGGGACGTGCTGCAGGCGCCCTACGGGCCCAACGGCGACGAAGTCGCGGTGTGGGACGTCGAGCAGGAGAAGATCATCCAGACCGTCGACCTCGGGCCCAACTCCGGAGCCACGGAGTCGGACTGGCTGCACGCTGAGAACGTCCGACGCGGGTACACCGTGGCCGCGAACGGTGGTCTGTGGCTGTGGGAGGATGATGACGAGGACGGGCTGTTGGCGTTCCACCAGGTGCTCGACAACCTCGCCGTCCCCTGCGACCTGGTGATCCCCCCGATGACCGCCACCTGTTCATCGCCAACTGGTTCTCCGACACGGTCCAGCAGTACGACATCAGCGATGTCGACCGCCCCCGCCTGCTGGCAGAAGTCTCGGTCCCTCACCCCTGCATGATGCGGCTCTCCCCAGATGCCGAGCGCCTCTACGTCACGAACTCCGTGCTCCGCACTCTGGACAATGACCCGGAGTTTGGGCCTCGCAACGACCAGTACGGGATCTGGCAGTTCGAGGTAGCTGGCGAAGGTGGGCTCACCTCGGTGACCCAGGACGGGAGCGCCTGGGTTGACTTCACCTCGGTGCGAAAGAAGCACGGCGTCGGTCCAGCCGGCCCGCACATGATCCTGTTCGATCCCGGAGTTCCTATCCGCCCCGGCCACCATTGATGGACGGCTGGGCCGGCCGCGTACGTGGCGCGGGCTGATGGTCGGACTGCGGCGCTGCTGCCCCAAGCTCCTCGCGCTCGTCACCCTGACGGCCCGGCCTTGACCGCCCCTCCCGACCGGCACCCGGCTGTCCGGCTTGAGATCCCTCACCCAGCGCGCCCACACAGCCGCCGCCGACGCCCAGAAAGCCGGATCTCGACTTTGTCGAAGGCCCTTGACATCGAGCGGTTCTTCAGGAACGCCGATCTGTGCGGGCCGGTTACTGCGCTCGGGTGGCCGCGAGCGGTTCCGGATGGCGATTCCACGTCGGGAGTGCTCGAGCAAGGCTCGTTGGGCCGCTCACTGTGATGGAGCCGTCGGCGAGGGCCTGTCGCCATTCGAGCCTCCCGAGGTGCCAGTGCGTAAACGCCTCGGAACGGGCGGTCACGAACACATCTGGTTCGCCACCCGGGTGCGAGTAGCACACCTCCGCGGATCGGTGCTCGGCGAGTAGCCAGTAGCGCCGATTGCTCGGGGGCTCCTCCGGGAACCTGAATTCGACCAGAACGCGGACTTCGGGCAGGTGCTCGGGGTCAAGGTGGTACTTCGACCACGCCCACAGGGCGAAGCCCGGATCGGTGTGCTCGGTCGTCACCTCGAGCCATCGCTCACCCCAGGTCTCCAGCGCCTCGATCACTCCGGCGAGGTCCGCACCAGCGTCGCTCAGCTCGTAGGCGCCGCCGGCCGTCTTGACCAGCACGCCAGCCCCCTCGAGTTCCCTCAAGCGCTTGATGAGCAGCGACCTCGACATGGCCGGCACGCCTCGGGCGATTTCGGTAAAGGTGCGACACCCGTACAGGAGATTCCGGAGCACCAGCGGCGTCCACCGCTCGGCCACGATTTCCGACGCTCGGGCGATGGGGCAGTACTGCCGGTACGACCTCACGCCCGCAGTCTGCCACGCCATCCAAGGCTGCGGTACAGATTTCGCGCTAGCCACCACCGCAATCGACGAGCACGCTTCTCCTAGTCAGTTCGACCCAAGGAGGTGGAGATCATGACCGACGCCGACGGAGGCCAGGTGTCAGCTAGCGCCGCGGAGGTCTATGAGGCGTTCTTCGTACCGGCCCTGTTCGCACAGTGGACCAACGTCGTCCTCGACGCAGCCGGCGTTCGAGCGGGAGACCACGTGCTCGACATTGGGTGCGGCACCGGCGTACTCGCCCGCGCCGCTCACGCACGCGTCGGGGCACACGGTCACGTCGCCGGAGTCGACCCCAACGACGGCATGCTCGTCGTAGCCCGCCGCGCCGAACCGGCCATCGACTGGCGCACCGCTGGGGCAGAACGCCTGCCGTTCGCCGACCGCTCCTTCGACCGAACCGTCAGTCAATTCGCGCTCATGTTCCTCGCCGACGCGAAGATCGCGCTCACCGAAATCGGCCGTGTCACACGGCCGGACGGTCATGTGGCGGTCGCGGTATGGGACCGACTCGACAACAACCGCGGCTACGCGCGGCTGGCCACACTCATCGAAGAGCTCTTCGGACGCGATGCAGCCGATGCGATCCGGGAGCCCTTCCGGTTGGGCGACGCCGAGGCGCTCGCCGACATCGCTTCAGCCGGTCTCCAAGCGCCCACAGTCACACGCCACCGCGGCGTCGCACGGTTTGAGTCACTCGAAGCATGGCTCCACACCGAGATCCGCGGCTGGACTTTGGCCGACGCCATCGACGACGACGGGTTCGCCAAGCTGCTCGACCACGCACACCAGCACCTCGCCGACCTCGCCGAGAGCAACGGTGTCAGCTTCGGCGTCTCAGCCCTCGTGGTCAGCGGCCTCCCATGCCAGTAGCTCAGGAGACCCAATAACTCCAACCCGAATCGGCGTGCGGTCACCATACCGTCGACGATCCATCGCGCCAGAACAGCGACGACTCCGTCGTTGGGGTCGCCTGCAGGACGGCCTCGGAGAAGCGGAGTGGTCACGCCGACGCAGGTTCGAATCATGTCTCACTGGTTGCCAAATCGTCATCCGTTTCCGCGACTTCTGCGACGACGCGCCGGTGTCCGGTGGGTCGAGGCGAAGCCGCGCACGACCGTCGTCAGGGCGTCGAGCCACGCCCGCTCACGTTTCGGCATGATACGCAGCACCTCGCCGCGGAGTTCAGCGTTGGCGAGGCCCTCCCACATGGCGATCTCTCGAGCCGCGTCCGGCACTGGCTTCGTGCCCAGTAGTCCGGCGTCGCTTAGGCGCTGGATCGCGGCCTGGAGCTGGACCCCGGCCTTCTCGCGCGCGGCGACGAGACCGAGGAGCGGCCCGAGGAGTTCAACCGGGTGGTCTTCGCGTTCCTCGACCGCTGTGAGCGGGCTCTGCAGGACTGACCGTGGCCGGTTGTCCCCGAAGGCGCGGACATAGTGGCATGAGGCATTCCCCCGAGGTGCCGATCGTGGGCAGGCAACGTTCGGCGAGCACGGTCTCCGTCACGACGTGTCACCGCCGCCACCGATTCGGTGTCCTGGACGACGGGGCGGGAGTGATCTGTCGCGCCAGAACGGCCCGCGAGAGCGACCACTCCCGTCGATCGGGTCGTGTCGGTGGACGTCAGTAACCCGTTCGTTGGGCTCGACACAAGACGATGCTGGTGTGGAGGGGGAAGGTAAGGCCGGTCGCGTCGATGTGTGGCCGCAGGGCGGTGGCGGCGTCGGCGACGATCGCCGCCCGGGTGCCGGGGGCGAGGCTTGCGACGCTCGGGACCGGCGCGGCGCCGAGGAACGCCTCCACCCAGGCCTCGGCCGACGGAAACCTCACCGTGATCGTGCCTCGGCCGACGGAGACGTCATCGAAGCCGGCGGCCTCGGCGAGCCGCGCCACTTCGGTGCCGTCGCTGAGGCCGAAGATGGCGGCGATGAACTCGAGTGGGTGGGGGTCGTCGGGCCGGTGGCGTCGAAGCGCCTGTGCGATCGGGGCGTAACCGGTGTCTCCGCCGTCGGCGGCGCACCAGGTGGCGAGCACCGCCCGGCCGGCGGGCGCGAGGACACGGCGGATCTCTTGCAGGGCGGCCAGCCGATCGGGGAAGAACTGCAAGCCTTGGTGGCAGAAGGCGACGTCGAAGGAGGCGCCCGGCAGGCCGGTGCGGCTCGCGTCGGCCTGGCGCCACTCGATGTCGGCGCCGGTGCGGCGGGCGATGGCGAGCATGTCCTCGTTGACGTCGAGTCCGCACACGTGCCCGCCTGGTGCGACGTGCCGAGCGGCAGCGCGGGCGATCACACCGGTGCCGCAGGCCACGTCGAGCACCCGATCGCCCGGCCCCAGGTCGGCGATGTCCACGAGCTGGCCGACCAACGGCGCGAACAGGGCCGGCACGAGGTACCGCTCGTAGCGCTCGGCGGCCACGGACACGCCCTCCCAGCTATGTCCTTCGCGACGCTTGGCGGTGGTGGTCACGGCCGGCTCGTTCCAGGAGTACTGGGGTCGCGGG
>JALYGD010000213.1 GCA_030777265.1 Actinomycetota bacterium
CACCGTCGTCGGGAAGGGATCGCGAAAGGGCTCCACCTTTCTTGGCCGAGCGGGCGACGTGATTCAACGCCCTCCGGCGTGGGCGGCCATCGCCGCCGGCCTGAGCGCCACGGGTGAGCGTGGGCGCCGGGCGGCACTGCGTGGCAGCGCCTGCTACCTCTCGGCAGCCGCGGCCCACCTTCCGATCAAGGCGTTGGTGGGACGACGGCACCCACCCGGCGCGGCGCGCCACCAACTGGGCCCCTTCACCTCGTCTTTTCCGTCCGGCCATGCGGCCAGCGACCTGGCGTTCGTGTTAGGAGCGTCCCAAGAGCTGCCTTTGGCGTTCCTTCCACTTTCGGCCTGCTCGCTCGCCGTGCACTGGTCTCTGGTGCGAAAGCGCTCCCATTATCCGAGCGATGTCCTTGCCGGCGGCGCCCTCGGTATCTCGGTGGCTCTGGCCATGTGGAAGCTGTGGCCCCCGGGAGGCACGCCGGTCAGGAGAGCTGGCTCGGCGCCGCCCCTCGATGAGCAGGGGACCGACGCACGGTCAGCACCGGTCGCCGACACCGCCGTAGATGCGCCGGGAGCGGACATCCGCTCCGGCGGGATGGATAGCAAACACGCACCAGCCTCGGCCGCGAGCCTCGTTGCACCCCTTGAGAGGCAGCGGCGTCCCTGACCGTGCGGTCGTGGGCGGGGCCCACTCCGGCATGAATGAGTAGTCCGGGGATAAGAGGCATTATCCACAACTAAGCCGCCGTTATTCGATCCCGTTAGACGGGAAGGCCACCGCCGAGCCGGCTGGTGAGCAGGTTGTAAAGGCTCCCGGCCCCCCAGATCGACGTCGGCCTGACGGCGTGACAGGCGATAAGGGTACGGGTGATAGCCCTCCTCGTGCGAAGACGCTGTCTTCCATACGTTCCCACGATCGTTGCCCTGCTCCCGTTTGATGGGAAATACTCCCGTCTAACGGGAAGGAGAATCGTGGAGCAGAACGCTGGTGGCAAGGTGCTCCCCCTGCGTGGCCTAGCGGCGCCCGACGACCTTGCCGAACGGACGTTTATGGAGATGCTGCAGGGCTGGCGTAATCAGCAGCTCGCCCGGAACCTGGCTTTCGGCACGATCAACGGCCGGGAGGCCGAGATCCGCCGCTTCGTCACCGACGTCGGCGAGTACCCATGGCGCTGGAGCCCGCAGCTCGTCGACGAGTGGCTCGGCGACCAGCGCGCCGTACGTCACCTCCGCCAGTCGACTATCCGGTCCAAGAGCATCACGGTGCGCCTGTTCTGCGAGTACATCGTGGACGACGCGTACGGGTGGCCGCAGGAGTGCTGGGACCGGTTCGGCACGCACCCGGTCCAGGTCTGCCATGACTGGAACACGGCGACCCACGTGCAGGAAGCCGAGGGCCGCGCCGGGTTGCGAGCCTTCACGACCGACGAGCTCCAAGCCGTCTTCGACTGCGCCGACGAGCTGGTAGTCGCCACCCGCCAACGGGGCCGGAAAGGTTGGCTGAGCGCCTTCCGCGACGCCACCCTCCTCAAGGTCGCCTACGGCTGGGGCCTGCGGCGTCGGGAGGTCCGCATGCTCGACGTCGACGACTTCGGGGTCAACCCGAAGGCGCCTGAGTTCGGCCGCCTCGGCGTGCTCTACGTACGGCACGGCAAGGCCATGAAGGGTTCGGCGCCGAAGCAGCGCAGCGTGCTGAGCGTCTTCGGCTGGGCCACCGAATGCCTCGAGGAGTGGTTGACCGAGATCCGGCCGGCGCTGGCCCAGGGCCGGGGTCCGATGCTGTGGCCGACGGAGCGGGGCGGGCGCGTCGCCGAGACACGCGTCGAGGACCACTTCACCTCCATCCGCCGCGAGCTCGGCCTCCCGGCGGAGCTGACGTTCCACTCGCTGCGCCGCTCCTACGTGACTCATCTCATCGAAGACGGCTTCGACCCGCGGTTCGTGCAGGAGCAGGTCGGCCACGAGCACGCCTCCACGACGTCGATCTACACGTGCGTGTCGTCCGACTTCCGCACGCGCTCGCTGCGGACCGCCCTCGACCGAGCCATCGGCCCCCTGGGCCTCGACACCGGAAGGAAGGGACAGTCGTGATCGCGTCGAACCGGTTCACCTGGCGGCTCGAGGAACGGATGCACGAGCGCGGCATCCACCAGATCACCGCGCTCCAGCGCGAGCTAGTGGCGCACGGCATCGACCTGTCGTCCTCGCAGATCCACTGCCTCGTCACCCAGACGCCGGAGCGGCTCAACCTCGAGGTCCTCGCCGCCTTGTGCGAGATCCTCGCCTGCTCCCCCGCCGATCTCGTCGAGGTCCACGCCAGCGCTCGCCAACGGAAGGCGGCGCAGGGCGCCAAAGTCGTCGACATGGCCGCCACCGTCCGGCCGCGGCGGGCCCGGGTCACCCGGCACGGCGACGGTGGCTGAGCACCGGCTCGACACCTGCGCCCGCTGCCGGCGGCCGCATCGCCAGGTGCGGAAGACGATGCCCGACGGGCCGCTGTGCGCCGCGTGCACCGCTGACGCGGTGCGGTCCCGGGGCGTCTGCGCCGGCTGCGGAGCAGATCGGCTCCTTCCCGGCATGGACCCGGCAGGACGTCGTCTCTGCCCGCCGTGCGCCGGCATCGACGAGGACTTCACCTGTCCACGTTGCGGGACCGAGTGGAAGCTTCTGAACGGGATCTGCGAGTGGTGCCACCTGGCCGGCGTCCTCGACGGCCTCCTCGCGGGCGATGTCGACCTTCGGGCCTTGCGCGAGCGCCTCCTCGCCGCCGCCAGGCCCGATCACCTCATCATCTGGCTCTACCGACGGCAGCCCCGAGACCTTCTTCGTGGCCTCGCGACCGGCGCCGTGCCCCTCTCTCACGATGCCCTCGACCGCTTCGAGGTCCGACCGACGGCCGATCACCTGCGGGGGCTGCTCGTCGCGGTCGGCTTGCTGCCCAGGCGCGACGAGGCGCTCGCCCATTTCGACCGGTGGGTCGCCGAGCACCTCGCCGAGCACGCAGCCACGGCTGACGACCTCAAGCTCCTGCACCAGTTCGCCACCTGGCGGCTCCGGCCCGAGCTCGCCCGCAAGGCCACCAAGACGGCGCTCACCGACGGCCAGGTGTCCAACTCCACCCAACGGCTTCGCGTCGCCAGCGCTCTGCTCGCGTGGCTACACGATCACGGGCGGGAGCTGGCCACGTGCAGGCAAGCCGACCTGGACGCGTGGTTCGCCACGCCGCCTTCGACTCGCGTGCATGCGGTTCCCTTCCTCCGTTGGGCAATGGCAACGCGGCGTGCGCCGAAGCTTGATCTGACACGCGGCCGCTTCGGCAACGCCCGCGTCCTGGATCATGCCGAGCGCCTGGAGATCCTGCGTCGCCTGCTGGACCCGGCGACGGGCTACCTGCACCACAGAGTGGCCGCGATGATGCTGGTCCTGCTCGGCCAACCGTTCACACGCATCGCCGCTCTGAAGCTGTCCGACATTGTCGTGGACGGCGACGAGGTGAGCGTGTCCGTGGCCGAGGGCGAGGGCGTTGTGCCGGTTCCGCCACCCTTTTCGGCGATGGTCACGGAGCTTGCGGAGCGTCGTCCGCACCTCACCACGGCCGCGAACCTGACGAGCCCCTTTCTGTTCCCGAGCACGAGCGCCGACAAGCACATGCGACCCGCGACGCTCCGGCTCGCCGTGATCCGGATGGGGATCGACCTCATGGGTGCGCGGAGCGGAGCCCTGCGTCAGCTCGTTCTGGAGTGCCCACCGGCGGTCGTTGCCGACGCTCTTGGCTACGGCTACCAAGCGATGGACCTGCATGCTCGTCGCGCCGGTTCTCCCTGGAGTTCGTATGCGGCCCTGCGAAGCTCAAGTGCCGAGGTGCGCAACCTTCCGACCGACGCCGCCGTCGTCGGATCTGGGTCTTGGCGAAGCACGCGGTGACGAACTCGTCCCTCGGGGTTCTGGTCATCCTCGCCGGAGTAGTCACGGCGCTCTTCGCCCCGATGATCGCCCGGGAGAACGTCGCCCTTACTCGTGCGTTCTGGAAACGCAACGTCGGTGAGCGGTTCGCCCGCGTGATCAGGATGTGGGGTTACTTCGTCGCCGCGTGTCTCGTGCTTGGCGGCGCGTGCCTGATCATCTTCGGCTGAGCAGGAAGTGAAGGCCTGGTCTTTCACCAGGAAATGGGGCGCAGAGGGACCGGAAGTTGCGGCAGAGGGCGGAATCCAACGCGATCATCAGTGGATGACGAACGGGACGGCGTGGCACCTCGTCTACGACTTGGCCCGTGATGCGGAGCAAGTCAAACGCATCCAGCACGCCAGCCTTACCAAGCCGGGGTTTGGCTTTCCTGTCGAGCCGGCGCTCTTCGGTTCGTCGGAGTGGTGGCGCCTGATCGACCGCGGCGTCTTGCACGCGACGGAGCAGGAGGGCGTGATCCGGCGGGTCTACTGGGGCAGCATGGGCGACTGGCCAGAGTTCGCCGTGGCCACGGCCGACGGCACGGAGGCCACTTGGACCAGGGAAGGCGACGTCAGGCGCTACGTCGAGGGCATGCGGGCTCGAGTGCGGTTCCTGGAGCTCAGGGGGAAGCCCGACGCGCCGATCGAGCCGGACCGGCTCCGAAAGGTGACGCTCCAGATATGGGTCGAGGAGAGCAACCGGCGTTCGCCCGCCGTCGCACCCGGGCCTGGCGGACACGGGCTTGTTCTCGCCGGCGGCCCCGGAACGGCTCTTCACTACATCCTCGCTCCATACGACAACCCCAAGCGGCTCCTGAGGGCGATCGTCCGCCGCCGAATGACTGCGACCGCGAGGCCATGGTTCATGGGAGGCACGCGGGTCACTGCGAAGCAGACCAACGCGACGCCGCTCGTCCACGAGAACGCGCGCGCCGTCGCAGAAATCGCTCGTGACCGCGGAGGCACGTACGAGGGCTACGACCTCATCGAGGACGGCAGTTGTCGCGCTGAAGGGCCAACCGCGTGACCCAACACGCTCAACGAATACCCATTCCCTCACTTCGAATAAGGGCTCTCACCAGTCCGAGAGGGTCGAAGACCTCGACAGCTACCTATCCTTGCCGGGCCGCTCCGACCGCCCCGTGGCCGAGGTCGTTCCCCTCGGCGGACATGACCCGACGGCTCAGTTCGAAGACGAGCTCCCAGTCCGGCAGTTCGTCACGCTCATAGGCGAGCTCGACGATGTCCGCCAGTTGGCCAACGTCCAGCTCTGCGTACCGCCCGGGCGAGCTTTGAGGGGCTGTGGGCACGGTGCCAACGGTACCCCGGGCACCGTATCGCCGGGAGCATGGCCCCTTCGACGGAGAATGACCCGTTATGACGACCGTCGTCCGTCTCGGGCCGTTGCCTCTCCAGCGTCGCCGTGCATCGCGCGTCGCTCGAACTCGAGCGCATACTCGGCACCGTCGTCCAGCTGGTTGAGGTGTTCTCCGTCGCCGAGCTCGTCACTGCGGTCGGAGGTCGAGACGTGGTCGCGGTCGCTACCTTGGCCCGGGTCGGGGTCTCAGTGGTGGCCACCGGTTACCCGCTGGCCGGGCGCCGCCGGCGGCAGCGCGGCCCAAGACGTAACCGATCCTGTCCGAGTGGCAGCCACGCCGCCGAAGAGGTGAACCTCGACCTCCGCAAGGGCGGACGCACCATGAGCCACTACTTAGTCCGCCCCGTGAGACCGTTCGGGGGGACAAGTTGGGCCGCGGTGCGAGAGGAGCGCAGGCGTTGAGCAGCTTCTTTGAGGGGTTCGACCTCGGCAAAGCTCGGGAGGTGCGGATCCGCTCCTACACGGTGGGACCTGGGCGGTCAGCGCAACTGACGATGATCGAGTTGGAGGTCTGGCTCGAGAATGCGCCGGACCCGCAAGTGGTTGAGGTCGACTACGGCGACGACGGCCCCGCCGTGGCCGCGGTCCAGGCGATGGTGGTGAAGCTCAATCGCCAGCTGCAGAAGCGCCGGGGCGGGGAACCGTGACCTTCACCGATCGTGCCTTCGCCCCGGTGGTGTGCTCAAGCAGCTCGACAAGGGCCAAAGGGTCTCCCCGCTCAATGCGCTCCACCAAGTCGTCACGCTCCTCGACGAGCGCCTCGACGTCGTTGTGCTCAGGCTGCTCCACGTCCCTCACGGTACTCAACGCCAGGACCTCTACGGGGCTCGCGACCGGGTCGACGAGGAGGGCATCGAGCTCAGCTCGGCTGCAGCCGGAGCGCTCGGCGACGTCGTACAGCTCCTCGGCGCTGGCGCCGGCCTTGCGGGCGAGCGCCCCGTGGGGGTGCGGGTCGGCCCAGTGCTTGTCATCCACCTCGGTCGGCGGCGACGTAATTACGTTGAACCGCAGCGCGTGTCACGACCGCCAGCAGCTGCCAGCCGCTAGAAAGGTTTGGGTGTCTCTCTCCTACCTTCGTCGGAGTGCCCTCGGCACCGCAGGAGTCGTCTCCGCCCTGCTGGCCTTCCAGGTCGCAAAGTACAAGCGGGGCACCCGACAGCGCTTCGTGATGGACGAGGGGCCGCACACCGGCACCGCGGAGTTCTCGCGCCTGGTGTCGGCGATGGCGGGAGCCCCGGTTCGTCACGGGAACCGGGTCGAGATCATGCGCAACGGCGCCACCCTCGACGCCATGGTGGAGGCCATCGCCTCGGCCAAAGCCACGATCGACTGCTCCTCCTATATCTACTGGCCGGGTGAGACCACGGACCGGTTCAGCGAGGCGTTCATCGAGCGGGCCACGGCCGGCGTCGAAGTCAACCTTGTCCTCGACGGCTACGGCTCGGCCAAGCTCGACGAGGCGCACCTGGAGCGCCTGCGCCAGGGAGGCGTGAACGTCTCCATCTTCCGCCCTCCCCGCTGGTACACCCTCAAGAAGCTGAACAACCGCATGCACCGGCGCATCATGATCGTCGACGGTGTGCTGGCCTTCGCGGGAGGGGTGGGCATCGCCGACGTGTGGACCGGCAACGCTCAGGACCCCGAGCACTGGCGGGAGACCCACCTCCGCATCGAAGGCCCGGTCGTGATCGACCTCTTCGGCGCCTTCCTCGAGAACTGGACCGAGGCCACCGGCGGGATCTTGGCCGGCTCGCACGTCGGCGAGATCGAGCCCTTCGACGACGGCGTGGCCCTGCAGGTCACCCGCAGCACTCCGACGGGCGGCGCCACGGCCGCCACCGAGCTGTTCTACACCGCCATCGCCGGGGCACAGCGTCGGCTGTGGCTCACCACCGCCTACTTTGCTCCCGACCGCACCTTCGAGGACGCCCTGTGCGAGGCCGCTCGGCGGGGGGTGGACGTCCGCATCCTGGTCAACGGCCGGGAAGTCGACAAGGAGGTGGCCCGTCAGGCCGGCCGTCGCTCCTACGGCAAGCTGCTCGAAGCGGGCGTTCGGATCTTCGAGTACGACAAGACCATGCTCCACGCCAAGGTCCTCATCGTCGACGATCGCTGGGGCAACGTGGGCTCCGGGAACCTCGACAGCCGCTCGCTCGACCTCGACCTCGAGGTCAACGTGGCCGTGCTCGACGCCGAACTGGTCCAGGAGCTGTGCAGCCACTTCCTCGAGGATCTCGAGGTGTCGCAGGAGATTGACCGGCAGACCTGGAAGCAACGTCCGCTGCACAAGCGGGCGGGCGAGCTGGCGACCGAGCTCGTCCGACAGTCGCTGTAAGCCGCCGCGTCCGACGCCCTTCGGTGTCGCGGCACCCATGGCCTGACCCCCTGAAATCGGTCCACCTGTGATGTGAGCCCGTTGCCCACGAGGTGGGCGAAGGGAGGATCATCACGATGGCTCGACGCAGGCACACGCCTGAGCAGATCATCCGCAAGCTCCGGGAGGCCGACCGCCTCCTGGCCGAGGGTGCCGACATCGCCGACGTAGCCCGCCACCTTGAGGTGTCCGAGCAGACCTATCACCGGTGGCGCAACCAGTACGGCGGCATGAAGGCCGACGATGCCAAGCGCCTGCGCGAGCTGGAGCGGGAGAACACCCGCCTCAAGCGCATCGTCGCCGATAAGGAGCTGGAGATCGACGCCCTGCGGGAGATCAGCCGGGGAAACTGGTGAGCCCGTCGCGACGACGCCGAGCCGTGGAAATGCTCCAGGAACGGCTCGGACTGTCGGAGCGGCGGGCGTGTCGGATCGTTCGCCAGTACCGCTCGACGCAGCGTCATCAACCGGCGGCGGCCGACCCTGATGCAGTCCTGCGCTCCCGGCTACGTTGCTTCGCCCAGCAGCATCCCCGCTGGGGCTACCGGCGGGCGCACGCCGTGCTCGTCCGAGACGGTCACCAGATCAACCGCAAGAAGGTCCAGCGCCTGTGGCGGGAGGAAGGCTTGCGGGTGCCCCCCAAGCGCCGCAAGCGCCAGCGGCTGGGCGAGTCGTCCACGCCGGCGGATCGCCTCACCGCCACCTATCCCGACCAGGTGTGGGCCCTCGACTACCAGTTCGACGTCACCGCCACCGGCCGCATCGTCAAGCTCCTCCACGTCGTCGACGAGTTCACCCGGGAGTCGCTCTCCGACCTCGTCGACCACTCCATCGACGCGGATGCCACCGTCGCCTGCCTGGACAAGATCGTCGGGGCACGCGGCACGCACCCGAGCTTCATCCGTTGCGACAACGGTCCTGAGCTCACGGCCAACGCTCTGCGCGACTGGTGTCGCTGGCGCCGGGACGTCCTACATCGACCCCGGCTCGCCCTGGCAGAACCCCTGGGTGGAGTCCTACGCCTCTCGCATGCGAGACGAGCTCCTCGCCATCGAACAGTTCGACAGCCTCCTCGAGGCCCAGGTCCTCGTCGCCGACTGGAGGACCGAGTACAACGACTACCGTCCCCACTCCGCCCTCGGGATGCTCACCCCGGTCGAGTTCGCTCGGCGG
>JALYGD010000214.1 GCA_030777265.1 Actinomycetota bacterium
CGATGATGGGCACGTCAGGGCGGAACTTCGACACGCGCTGGATCGATTCGCCGCTGAACGAGAACACGACCAACGCCTTCGCCCGCACGTCCTCGGCAACCTGCACCGCCGCACGTGCGACGATCCGCCCGACCGCCCCGCCCTGCACGGGCTCCTGCGCTCGGTCGGGTGGGGCGAGACCGAAGCGGGGACTTGCCTCCGCAACCTCGATGATACGGGCCATCGTGCGCACCGTCTCCACCGGAAACCGTCCTGTGGCAGTCTCGCCGGACAGCATCAGCGCGTCCGTGCCGTCGAAGACCGCATTCGCCACGTCAGAGGCCTCGGCCCGCGTCGGCCGGGGGCTGCGGATCATCGATTCGAGCATCTCCGTCGCGGTGATCACCGGTTTGCCGACCGCGTTCGCGAGCGCGATGATCTCCTTCTGGAGGGCGGGGACGCGCTCAGGACCGACTTCGGTACCGAGGTCGCCGCGGGCAACCATGACGGCGTCGGTTGCCTCCATCGTGTCGTGGAGATTGTCGAGCACCTCGGGGCGTTCAAGTTTCGACACGATCGGCTGCTCGCCGCCTGCGCCACGGATGATCTCCCGAGCCTCCACGACGTCGTCCGGCTTGCGGACGAACGAGAGCGCGATCCAATCCACGCCCATGTCGATGGCGGCTTCGAGATCCTGCCGGTCCTTGTCGGTCAGGATCTTCGCTGATACCGCGACACCGGGAAGGTTCACCCCTTTTCGGGAGGACATCGAGCCTCCCGAGACGATGCGGCAGTGGACGTGTTTGTCTTCGACTCCCGAGACGACGAGGCGGATCAGGCCGTCGTCCATGAGCACGAGTGCCCCGGCCTCCACATCGTCCGCGAGGCTCCCGTACATGACTGGCAGTACCGGGGTCCCTGTGCCATCGTCGTAGGAGTCGAGCTCCTCGCGGCCGGGAATGAGAATGACATCCCCACCGTCCGGCAGGTCGACACCCTCCTCTGGCAGGCCGCCGAGCCGGATCTTCGGGCCTTGTAGGTCACCGAGGCTGCCGACCGGGCGGCCGACCTCCCGCGCCAGCTTCCGCACCTCTTCGAGCCGTGTGGCATGGCCCTCGTGCGTCCCGTGGGCGAAGTTGAGACGGACGACGTCGATTCCGGCCTCCAGTGCGGCCTTCAACCGCTCTGGATCGTTGAGCGCCGGGCCTAGTGTGGCGACGATCTTCGCGCGACGCACATTGCCCTCGAATATCCGGACCTCGAATATCGCCCTCGAGTATCCTGCAGCTCATCTCATCCTAGGCCCCAGCCACCTGCGAGGGGGCCAGGACTTTGGTGTTCAGAGGGGCAGCGTGCTCTCATCCCGGCAGTGAGATGCGACCGGCGGCGAGGTCGGCAGTGAGCTGCTCGAGTCGCGGTGCCAGCAGCGGGTAGCGCGGATCCCCGCCGGGCAGCAGCGCGAAGGCACCATCGGCGACCCGCAGCCGCAGTTGGGGCGGGCCGCCAGCTGTGATGTGACGTGCCGCGGCGAGTAGGGCGACGTCGTAGCGCTTCGCCACGGACACGAGCACGTGCTCGTCCTGTTGGGCGGTGAGCAGGCGTGTGACGTCGACCTCCCAGCCCAGGATCGTCCCGTCGAAGGTCACTGCGCTCTGTGCGACGCCGAGGAGGGTGGGCTGACCGCCGAACGGCAGCAGTACCCGAATCCCCCCGGGCGCGCCCCGGTACTGAAGCCGAGCCACATCCCGGGCGACCCGCTGGTCCTCCCGACCGCGGGGGTCGGTCGCCGGGATGGTGGGGACAGGCACACCTGGGTGAACGTGGCGGGCGCCTGCTTCGAAACCCACGCGCAACTGCTCGAGCATCGGCTCGTACGCGCCGACGACGATGCCGACCGCGCCGTCAGGAGCGGCGAGGGCGGCTGCGGCACCGGCCAGGAACCCGGCCTCCGCCGCGCGCCATGTGACCGCGAACGCGTTCGGAGGGGATTCAGCGGGAAGTTCGTCTCCGAGGAGGCAGAACTGGGTCGTCGGAAACAGCGCTGCGAGTTCGACGAGGTCGTCGCGTCCTTCGATCCCCACCGTGCAGACGAGGTCGTGCCCCTCCTCAGCCAGCAGAATCAGCTCATCCCGACGGAAGCGCTCGGTGGGCGGTTCGAGGGCGCGGACTGAAGACACTTCGAGGTCGGGAAGGTCACGCAACCCGCCTGCCGCCTCGCGAATCGCGTCCGTCGCGAGCGGTGCGCTCGCGGAGGGGGCGAGCACTATGCCTATACGCAACCCGCCGTGGACGGTCTCGATGGCTCCTGGTCCCGAGTCATCCTTTCCATCATGATCGGCGCGGCTCGGATCCCCACGCTCGCACGCAGTGAACAGGAGCAGCGCCACGAGCGCCGCCGTGAGCGGCGCTCCGCAGGATCGACGCGAGAGGAGCCGTCTTCGGTCCCCTGAGACGGCGACGGAGGGCGCAGCGGGCGGCAGCAGTCGCATGCACACTCCCGGGTGAAGGTTGGCGGGGCCGCCGCCGTGGCCGGGTCTCGGGGGAGACCGGAGGAGCGGTCTTGGAGTGGGAGCGGTCTTGGCGTGCCCAAGACCGCGACGGAGGTGGGTGGGACCCGCTCTAGGCTAGGAGCCGCAGCAGAGGAGCGGTAACAACCACCCCAGTCGCTCAAGCAACGGTAGCGACCGACTCGACCTGCCGCTCCGAGGAGCCGTCCCGTGTCCCGCGTCACGGTCCTCGACCATCCCCTTGCCGCTGACCTTCTGCGCCGGCTGCGGGATGTCGATACGCCCCGTGAGGTCTTCCGCGACACGGCCGGTCGGCTCGGACTCCTCCTCGTCATCGAGGCCACCCGCGGTTTGCAGACACTCGAGGAGGAGGTGACAACCCCCGTCGGGCGGGCACACGTCCGCCGCCTGAGCCGGCCACTCGTAGCGCTGGTGGTTCTGCGTGCCGGTCTGGGGCTACTTCCCTCCCTTGTCGAGCTCTACCCGGACGCCATCGTCGGATTCTTGGGGCTCGAGCGTGAGGAAGGGACGTTCGAGCCGACCGAATACTATCGCAACCTCCCCGCCGCCCGTGGGGCGCCGGGGCTCGTGCTCGAGCCCATGCTTGCTACGGGGGGATCAGCGGCGGCAGCGGTCGTGGCGTTGCGGGAAGCGGGAGCGGACCCCGTCACGCTCGTGTCCGTGGTTGCTGCCCCCCAAGGCCTCGATCGCCTCGCCGCCGAGCATCCCGACGTTCCAGTCATCACCGCCGCTGTCGATGGGCGGCTCGACGGTCGAGCCTTCATCGTCCCTGGACTCGGCGACTTCGGCGACCGACTGCTCGGCACGATCCGCGGTGAGGCTTGGTAGCCGGTGATCGACGTCCGCGACGCCCGTTCACTCCGCCCGCAGGAACGTGAGCCGCACCCGACGCCGGTCGTTGTCCCGGTTCGTGTCGACAACGACGACCGACTGCCACGTGCCGAGCATGACGTCCCCGTCCTCGACCGTCAGCGTCAACGACGGCGCGACGAAGACCGGCACCAAGTGGTCAGCTCCATGGCCGGTTGAGCCGTGGGAATGGGCGTAGCGCTCGTCGCGCGGCAGCAGCCGGTCGAGCGTGTCGTCGAGGTCGCGCTCGGATCTCGAACCGGTCTCCATGAGCGCGAGGCCAGCCGTGGCGTGAGGCAGAAACAAGTGCAGTAGCCCATCCCCCCCGACCTCGCGGGCAAACGACCGGACCCGGTCGGTGACCTCGACGACCCGCCGATCGCTGGTTTCGACTTCGAACTCGGTCGTCTCCATCGGTCCTCCTTCGTTCGGTTGGGCCCGCACTTCCGCCGCCTGCGGCGGCGTCCGCATCTGGCCCGCCCACCCGGCCTTCGGCCCGGCACGCTGTGACAAGAGCCTAGAGCCGGGCCGCTACCCCCCTTCGCACAAGCGCTTGGCGTGGCGCTACGGCTCCTTCGCGTCAGCGCCCTACTGACCTTCGGGTCGGATCTGACGATAGGCGCCACGGTAGAACAGCAGCGGGTGAGCTTCCTCGCCCAGGCCGAGTGCGACGGGCTCGCCTACGACGATGATGTGGTCGCCGCCATCGTGCACCTTCCAAATGCGGCAGTCGATGAACGCGATCGAACCGTCGATGACGGGGGCCCCCGTCGACTCCACATGGTGGGCGATGGACTCGAACTGCGCGCTCCCGCTGGGCCGGAAGGGGTCGGCGAAGTGCATTGACAGGCCGAGCTGCTCGTCGCTGAGGACGGATACCGCGAAAATCCCGCTCTCGGTGAGGAGGTCGCACATGATGGTCGAGCGGTCGACGCAGGCGAGCACGAGTAACGGATCGAGCGATACGGACGCGAACGAGTTCACGGTCATGCCGTGCGGGACGTCATCGAGCATCGTAGTCAGGACCGTGACGCCGGCGGCGAATCGGCCGAGAACATCCCGGAAGCCGCGCGGGGTCAGTGCCGCAGGACGAGGGCGTCGGAAGGCACCCATCAGGCGCCGGGACGGGCCGGAGGCCCGGGCGGGCGGGCCAGGGGAAGCCCCGCGAACAAATCGTCCTCGGTCGCCTCGTCGGCGCTCGGGCCGAACAGGCGCATGAAGTACTCCGTGCCGAACACGGCCTCGGCGACATCCGGCGGAAGGTTGAAGAACAGCGAATCCGCCCCGATCTGAGAGGCATGTGCCCGCAGTGCGGCGCGCTTGCGGGCCAGCCACGGCCGCACGTCGATCGCGGTGGTGATCATTTCGTCAGGAACGCCGAAGGGCATGAGCTCAGCAGGCCGTGACTCGTGCCCGAACGGCGAGGGCAGCCCCTCGGCAATCATCCGCTCGTGAAAGGCGATGAGCCGGCTGCGCGGCATGACATGGGCGTAGCGTTTGCGAACCTGCCAGGGTCGCCCCTCCACACCCAACTCCTCGGGATCGGCGGCGACCTGGAGCGCGCGTGTCGTCACCTCATGGGCCTTGACGTGGTCGGGATGACCGTATGTTCCGTGCTCGTCGTCCCCCACCACGACGTCAGGCCGGAAGGAACGGATGATGGTGGCCAGTCTGCATCCGGCCTCGTCGAGGTCCGCCCGATGGAAACTTGCGGAGTCCTCGTTCGACGCCGCACCAGCCATGCCGCTGTCACGGTAGCCGAGAAACTCGTGCTCTCGGACCCCGAGCTCCCCCAGCGCGGCGTGGAGCTCGTGCCGGCGCACCTCCGGCATTGTCGCGTCACCAAGGTCGATCCCAGCGAGGTTGTCGCCCTCCTCCCCGCCGGTGCAGGTCACGACCTTCACCCGAGCTCCGGCCTCCGAGTAGCGGGCCAGGACCCCGCCGCAAGCGATCGTTTCGTCGTCTGGGTGGGGATGGACGCAGAGCAGCGCCCTATCTGGCCCGCCCGCCCGGGCCTCCGGCCCGTACCGGGCTGGTGAGCCAGTACCTGAGGGAGCCTGGTGCGCCATGCATCCTCCTCGTGATGCGCGCAGGCCATCCTTCCACTCCAGTATGAGGGCCGCAGGGTCACCGACCGGCGGGCTGTCCTGCGCGGCACGTGCGGGGCCAGTCGGGCGGCGCCGAGGACGAGGCCGAGGTGCCGCACTACCCTGTGGCGAATGGATGTTCGCTTCGTCGCTGACGGCCCAACTCTTGCCGCAACCCTGGACCTCGTGGCTGAGCCGGTCGTCGGGATGGACGTCGAGCGAGCCGACGGGCAGCGCTACTTCAAGGCTGCAGCACTCGTGCAGGTGGGAACGGCGGGTCGCTGCATGCTCGTCGACACGGTCGAACTCGACGAGCTCGGGGCGCTCGACCGCTTCCTTTCCGGGCGGCTCACCGTGTTTCACGCGCTCGAAAACGACTTCGCCCCGCTGGCAGCGTTACAGGTCCGGCCGGCTCGCGTTGCGGACACTTCAATCGCAGCGTCCTTGCTCGGCCTGCCGACCGGACTCCGGCCACTCCTCGGGGAGGTGCTCGAAGTCCGGCTCAGTCCCGACAAGGAGAGGCTGCAGCGGGCCGACTGGTCGGCTCGGCCCTTGACGGAGGAGATGATCGCCTACGCGGCGGAGGACGTCTTCTACCTTGGGGCGCTGTGGTCCGAGCTCGAGCGGCGCTTGAACGACGCTGGGCGGCACACGTGGTACGAGCAGGAACTCGAGGCGGTCGTTGGACGGGCCCGTCGCGACCACCGCTCGTGGACGCGGACAAAGGGTCTCGGACGTCTCGACGACCGAGGACGCGCCGTTCTGCGTGCCCTCTGGGAGGAGCGTGAGGCGATCGCACGCGGCGAGGACGTCGCCCCGCAGCTGATCGCGCGCGACGAGTGCCTGGTCGCCATCGCCGAGGACCCGCCGCAAGGCCTGGCGGGGCTCCCTCAACGCGGTCTGCGTGGCCACCAGGTCGACCGCTACGGCCAGCGGCTGCTCGCGGCGGCATGGAACGGACTCCGCGGGCCACATGAGCCGAGTCCGACGGGCCTGCGACCGGCCAGTAACGAAGACCGCGCCACCTACGACCGCCTTCGACGAGCGCGGGCCCGGGTGGCCGAACGCGTCGGCATCTCCTCGGGCGTACTGTGCCCGAGCCGCCTGCTGTGGCGGGCGGTGCTAGCCGATCCCCAAGACGGAATGGAGCTCTGCGCCCTGGCGGGCCTGCGGCCGTGGCAGACCCAGCTGCTTGCGCAGGCGCTGTGGAGCGCGTACTCGAAGGACGAGCCCCGAGCCACTGCCGACCCAGGTCGCTGGTAGGTCCCCCGCCCTCGTGGCGTATCGGGCAAACCTGCTCGTCGCTGTCTTACCCAACTCCCGCCTCGCTGGACTAGTCGCGCCTGCGCACGAGTGCAGCCGGCATGGCAAAGCGCACGTCCTCATCGACGACGTGCACGGACTCGACCGACTTGGTGCCGCGGGCGCGAAACCAGGTGACGACCTCCTCGACCAGCGCCTCCGGAGCGCTCGCACC
>JALYGD010000215.1 GCA_030777265.1 Actinomycetota bacterium
GCGCATATCGCCCAGCTCATCCGCCTCGTACAGGACGGAACGCTGTCCACGACGCTCGCCAAGGACGTGCTCGACTCCGTCTTCGAGCTCGACGGGGGCAAGAGCCCGGCACAGATCACTGCCGAACGCGGACTCGAGCAGCTTTCGGACGTGGGCGAGCTGCGGGAGCTCGTCGAGCAGGTCATCGCCCGCAACCCGGCAATCGTGGCAAAGATCCGAGGAGGGACGGACAAGGCAATCGGAGCCCTCGTCGGTCAGATCATGCGCGAGACCAAAGGGCAAGCGAACCCCCAGCTCACGAGCGAGTTACTGCGGCAGGCGATCGAGGTGGAGTAGCTGAGAGGCTGGATACGCCTGCCGATCGCTCGAGCGCCCAGCGGGAGGCGGGGGATCCAGCTTCACCTCCTCCGCTACTATGCCCCGCGTTGCCTTCGTCGTCGGAAGCTGTCCCCGCGACCGGCGCCGACCCACCAGGAGGATGCATGGGGCCCCTCCAGCCCGACGCGCTCGTGCGTCTGGACTCGCCTCACGACGCGTTCTGCTCCACCCCCACAGACGTCGCGGTGGAGGGTGAGCTGGACCTGTCGGAGCGTGTGCCCGTCATGGCACGAGCCACCGTGTCGGTCCAAACGGAACGTGCCTTCCACGTCCTCGACGTCACCGACGAGGCACGAGCGCTGGTCAGGCGGTCCGGCGCCCGCGACGGCAGCCTCGTCGTCTTCACACCACACACGACCTGTGCAGTGAAGATCAACGAGCGTGAGACCTGCTTTCTCGAGGACTTCCGGCTCTTCATGGAACAGCTCGTGCCAAGCTCGGCCTACTACCGCCACGACGACTTCGAGCTTCGCACCGAGAACCTCGAGGACCCCGTGAGCGAGCCGGTCAACGGTCACGCGCATATCAAAGCGATGCTCGTCGGGTCTTCGTCCGAGCACGTGCCGATCGTCGAAGGTGACCTCGCCATGGGTCGCTGGCAGCGCATCATGTTCATCGAACTCGATCAGGCCCGCCCCCGTCGGGTCGTGCTCCAGGTGCAGGGCTGGCGCTGACGGGAGCCGGACGGCGACGCCATGCAACTCAGGGGGCTGCGCCGACGACATGAACCCGTTCCAGTGGACCGGCATCTTGATCGCTGCGACGGGTGGCGCATCGGAGGGCTCTGGACGGTCGCGGTATCAGGTCGAGCCGCTGACGACGCTGGTCATCGCGTGATGCAAGTGCGCTTTTTCCGGTGCAAGGGGACCGCACCGGGACTAGCCTCGCCGCCGGGACGCCGGACCCAAAGGAAGGGGCGCCTATGGAACCAAGGGACGTGGTCGAGGCGTGGCTGGGCGCGTTTAACAAGCACGACGCCGATGCGCTCTGCGAGCTCTGCGCCGACGACGTTCGTTTTGTGGACGGTGGTGGGCGGGAGGTGGTCGATGGGCGGATGGTGCTCATGACCGACCTCAAGCTCGCGTTCGAGCACTGGGAGAAGTGGACGCTCACCCCCAACCGCTGGACCTGCGAGGACGACCGGGTAGTCGTCGAGGTCTACAACTACGCCATCTGTGGTGAGACCGGGAAGGTGCGCGAGGCGGAGGACTGCATCGTCTTCGTCGTACGCAACCGCAAGATCGCCGAGATGGACTTCTACTTCGACTCTGCGGCGACTCGGGACGCGAACACCCGTGCGCCCATGACGGCGGGCTCGCGAGCCGAGCTCAGCCCCGTGTGAAGAAGACAGGTGCGCGTGGGGCGGTGGTATGGTCGGCTCCCTGTTGACCGACGTGCCGCCTTGCGCGAGCATGACAGCGACGGGCGTAAAGTCGCACGGCGGCGTAGCCTGCAGAAGGCGCCCGAGGACTGAGGAGCAGCACGTGCTCGTTCCCGCTGCGATCCCGATGGCCGCGCCCTGTGGCGCGGCCGTCATCGTCGTCGTGACGTAGCGCGGGCTGCGGTTGCTGGCTCGCGGACCTCCCGGACGGGAGGTCCGCTCGTTCAGTTCAGAAGACGCGCGAGACGAGGAGCGTCGGGCTGGGAGGTGCAGGGCGAATGCAAGTGAGCGGTGCCCAAGCGGTTATGAAGAGCTTGGAGATGCTCGGGGTCGATGTCGTCTTCGGTCTGCCTGGCGGCGCGATCCTCCCCGCCTACGACCCCCTGCTCGACTCGTCCGTCCGTCATATCCTCGTCCGACACGAGCAGGGCGCGGTGCACGCTGCTGAAGGCTATGCGCACGCCACAGGTCGGGTCGGGGTGACCATTGTGACGTCTGGGCCGGGCGCTACCAACCTCGTGACCGGGCTGACAGACGCCTTAATGGACTCCATCCCGGTGCTCGCGATCACCGGCCAGGTCCCGACCACCGCGGTCGGCTCCGATGCCTTCCAAGAGGCCGACGTAACCGGCATCACCATGCCGTGCACGAAGCACAACGAGCTCGTCACCGACGTGCGACGGGTGCCGGGTGCCCTCAAGGAGGCGTACCACATAGCCGGAAGCGGACGGCCCGGTCCGGTCCTCGTGGACATCCCGAAAGACGTTCTGAACGCGATGGTCGAGTGGCGCTGGCCGGAGCACCTCGACCTGCCCGGCTACCGGCCCACCGTGCGAGGCCACGGCAAGATGGTGCGTGAGGCGATCGACCTCATCTCGCAGAGTCGCCGACCGGTCGTCTACGCCGGCGGGGGGATCGTCCGCGCGAATGCTGATGAAGAGCTGCGTGCTTTCGCGGAGATGCTCGAGATCCCGGTTGTGACGACCCTCATGTCCCGCGGCTCCTTTCCCGACGGCCACCCCCTCCAGCTCGGAATGCCGGGCATGCACGGTCTGTGGCACGCGGTGCAGGCCATGCAAGAGTCCGACCTGCTCGTCGCGCTCGGAACCCGTTTCGACGATCGCGTCACCGGCAAGCTCAGCGCTTTCTGTCCCCGCGCCCGCATCATCCACGTCGACATCGACCCTGCCGAAATCGGCAAGAATCGTGTGGCGGATGTTCCCATCGTGGGGGACGCCAAGGTTGTGATCGGGCAGCTGCTCGAAGCTGCGCGCAGACGCGGCGAGGAAGCCAAACCCGACACCAGCGAGTGGCGGGCCCTGCTGCGACGCTGGGAGGAGGAGCACCCGCTGCGCTGGAACCAGGACCCCGACGGCATGCTGAAGCCCCAGACAGCGATCCAGGCCGTTGGAGAGCGCTTCGGCGACGACGCCATCTATGTTGCAGGGGTCGGCCAGCATCAGATGTGGGCCTCGCAGCTGCTCAAGTTCACGCGGCCGCGCAGCTGGATCAACTCCGGGGGGCTGGGCACAATGGGATTCGCGGTTCCGGCTGCGATCGGGGCCAAGGTAGGCCGGCCCGAGAAGCGGGTCGTAGCCATCGACGGCGACGGCTGCTTCCAGATGACCCTCCAGGAGCTCGCCACGGCCAAGCAGCACGGCATTCCGGTGGTGTTCTGCGTCGTGAACAACGGCTACCTCGGCATGGTCCGCCAGTGGCAGGAGCTCTTCTACGACAGCCGCTTCAGTGAAGTGGAGCTCCCCCCTGATATCCCCGATCTCGTCAAGCTCGCCGACGCTTACGGGATTCCCGGCCTGCGGGCCTCCACCGTCACCGAACTGGGCCCCGTCCTGGACAAGGCCTTCGAGATCACCGACGAGTCAGTGCTCATCGATCTGAGGGTCGACCCCACGGAGAAGGTCTTTCCCATGGTCCCGTCAGGTTGCAGCAACGACGAGATCATCGAATCGGCCGAGGAGTGGTGGGCCCGCCAGCACCGCCTGCCGCAGGCTAGTGAGCCTGAGACCGACTAGAAAACCGGGTCACATGCGCAACCGACACACGCTTTCCATGCTCGTCGAGAACAAGCCAGGCGTGCTCGCCCGCATCGCCGGCCTGTTCAGTCGGCGCGCCTACAACATTCACTCGCTGGCGGTCGGACCGACCGAGGACCCGCGCGTATCGCGCATGACCATCGTCATCGCTACCGAGGCGCCCCACCTCGAGCAGGTCACCAAGCAGCTGAACAAGCTCATCCACGTGCTGAAGATCGTCGAGCTCGAACCGGACACGACCGTTGGTCGCGAACTCCAGCTTGTCAAGGTCACCGCCGAGGCGGGCACTCGCGGCCAGATCATCGAGCTCTGCGACGTTTTCCGGTCCAGCGTCGTCGACGTGGATCACGACTCGATGACCATCGAGACCTCCGGGTCGCCCGACAAGCTCGACGCCATCGTCAGCCTGCTCGAGCCCTTCGGTATCCGGGAAATGGTCCGCACCGGCCAGATCGCGCTTGCCCGCGGCGGCAAGTCGATCACAGACGGCTCCAAACTCCGGCTGCAACGCATCGTGTGAGCGGCGCTACGGGGGAGCGCCGCGAGAGGAGCCGTCTTAGGTTTCCTGAGACGGTGACGGAAGAGATTGTGAGCGACGTGAAGGTTGGGGCAGTCGTCGACTTCGCGGGAGTCGGGTTCGTCCGTGAACGGCGACCCATCCTCGATGATGTCAAGTGGCAGGTGCGAGCCGGTGAGCGCTGGGTTGTGCTCGGCCCGAACGGCGCCGGCAAGTCGACCTTGCTGCGGCTGGCGAGCACCTACGAGCTGCCCACGACCGGTCGGGCGTGGGTGTTGGGCCGCCGTGTGGGCGGGGCGGACCTGCGAGAGGTGCGTCGCCACATCGGCTACGTGAGTGCTTCGCTCGCCCGTGCCATGGCCGAGCGCGCCACCGCGCTCGACGTCGTGGTCACCGGCAAGGACGCGACGCTGCGGCGCTGGCGGCAGGAGTTCACCGAGGAGGACTGGCAGCGGGCCATGCGGCTGCTTGAGGAGCTGGGGTGCGGCCACCTGCTGGGGGCCTGGTTCTCCACCCTGTCCGAAGGCGAGCGCCAACGCGTCCAGATCGCCCGCAGCCTCATGGGTGACCCGCAGCTGCTCCTGCTCGACGAGCCCACCGCCGGCCTCGACCTCGGGGGTCGCGAGCAGCTTGTGGTCGCGCTGTCGCGGCTGGCTGCCCAGGACGGCGTATCCGGCATCGTGTTCGTCACCCACCACCCCGAGGAGATTCCGCGGGGGTTCAGCCACGCGCTGCTGCTGCGCGGAGGTCGAACGCTCGAGGCAGGTCCGTTGGAGCAGGTGCTGACGTCGAGCAGCCTGTCCGCCTGCTTCGGCCTGCCGATCACTCTCGAGCGGCTGGGCGGCCGCTACATGGCTACGGCCCGCGAGATCGCCCGTCTGTAGGCAGACCTCGACAGACATCCGAAGATCAAGATCAAGGCACGGAGGGACTGCAATGGCGACGATGTGGTACGACGACGACGCGGACCTGTCGCTCCTGGACGGGCACACCGTCGCGATCCTCGGCTACGGCTCCCAAGGCCACGCTCATGCTCGCAACCTGCGCGAGTCGGGCGTGGAAGTTGTCGTGGGTCTGCCGTCGACCTCGTTGTCGCGCGAACGGGCACGCGAAGCCGGTCTGGAAGTCCTGGACACCGCCGGAGCTGCCCGCCGCGGGCAGTTCATCGCCATGCTCCTGCCCGACACCGCCCAGAAGGCGGTCTACGAGCGTGACGTCGCCCCGAACCTCGAATCCGGAGACACCCTGCTGTTCGCCCACGGGTTCAACATCCACTTCGGTCAGATCACGCCCCCATCCGACGTCGATGTCGTCATGGTCGCGCCCAAGGCTCCCGGTCATCTGGTGCGTCGCACCTACGTCGAGGGGAACGGCACGCCCGCGCTCGTGGCGGTCCATCAGGACGCGAGCGGAGGGGCGCGCGCTACCGCCCTCGCCTACGCGAAGGGGCTCGGGTGCACCCGCGCCGGGATCATCGACACCACCTTCGCGGAGGAGACCGAGACCGACCTGTTCGGCGAGCAGGCGGTGTTGTGCGGGGGGGTGTCGAACCTCGTCACGAAGGCGTTCGAGGTCCTCGTCGAAGCGGGCTACCAGCCGGAGATCGCCTACTTCGAGTGCCTCCACGAGCTCAAGCTCATCGTGGACCTCTTCTACGAGGGCGGTCTTTCACGCATGCGCTACTCGGTGTCCGACACCGCGGAGTACGGCGACTACGTCTCCGGCCCGCGCGTCATCGACGACGGCACCAAGCAGCGCATGCGGCAGCTGCTCGTCGAGGTCCACGACGGCTCCTTCGCGAAGCGCTGGATCGAGGAGAACGAGGCCGGACGCCCCTGGTTCAGCCAGGAGC
>JALYGD010000216.1 GCA_030777265.1 Actinomycetota bacterium
GCCGATCTCTTCGCCAGTCACCGCTTCCCACTGCTGCGCCTGGACGAGACGGCGGTGCGAAAGGAGCTGGCTGACGCTCCCGCTACCTACCCCGACGCCGTGCGCCGGGTGCTCGGGCTCTATGCCCACCAGGAGGGCAAGAGCCGCTACGGCGACAAGACACCTGGCCACGTCGTGCGCATCGCGCTCCTCGCCGACCTGTTCCCGGAGGCTCGTTTCGTCCACATCGTGCGCGACGGGCGCAACTCCTGGCTCGGCTACCGCGATCGCGGCTTCGGTCCGACGACGCTGGCCGACGCCGCCTTCAATTGGAAGGGGCGAGTGTCTCGCGGACGGGCGGCGGGGCTGGCCTTGGGACAGCATCGCTACCAGGAGGTCCGCTATGAGGACCTAGTGGAGCGCCCGGCAGAGACGCTCGCCCCGCTGTGCCGGTTCCTCGATCTCGAGTTCGAAGACGACATGCTGCGCTACTACGAGCGGGCCGACAGCGTCCTCGCCGGCATGGGCAACGCCGGTCGTGTGGCGTTCGAGGGCGTCACCCACCAGCCCACCCGAGGACTGCGCGACTGGCGCAGCGCCCTCAGCCGCGACGAACTCGCCCTGTTCGACGCCATCGCCGGTGATCTCCTCGACGAGCTCGGCTATGAGCGAGCCGAGATTAACCGTTCTCCGTCGACACGGGTGGCAGTGGGCCGGGCCTGGTTGAGCTGGCAGGGACGGCGAGCGGGCTTCCAGGTCAAGGCTGTCACCCGGCGGCTGTCGAAGCGCTCACCGCAGCATGACGACGCAGAGTGGGGTCACGTCCAACCAAAGTCCTGCTCCAGCAGCGAGTAGAGCCGCTCGTTGGGCCCGGCGAACTGCTTGGCCAGCCACGCTCGCGTCGGGGCCGACAGCTCACTGGACGCCGATCGAGGGCCGGCGGAAGCCCCATAGCTGTAGTTGCGGAAGGCGGCGGGCACCCAATCAGGCAGGCCGAGAAAGACGAGGAGACCTCGATAGGTGGTCGCCGGATCGGCATACAGCTCTTCGCTCGGCACGACCAGGATTCGTTCCCGGGGATAGAACTGCAGCCACCGTTCGAGCTGGTCGGCATAGTGGCCCCTCGAGACGTAGGAGAACCGCTCCCAGGCGAGGCTGCGGAATGAGGCGTCGGCGGCCACGCGCTCCTCCTGCCCGGCAAGTCGGTCGGGTTCGCGCTCCAGCGCCGCTTCGAACGACAAAGGCTCACGGCCTGCCCGGACCTCGTGCTGGTAGTGGGAGAACGCCCGCTCGACGGGGTTGCGCAGCAGCACGACCAGCTTGGCGTCGGGGAGCAGCCCCGACGCCCGCGCCGGTGCTCGGGGATGAAAGACGTAGTTGGGCGAGGCTTCGAACGACATCGGCACCCGGCCCCGGAGCCGGGTCTCGAGCGCACGTCGGGCTCGGGAGGGAAAGTGCGCCCGGTACCACGCCTCCCCCTTGCACCACCGCGCCGAGAGGTACTCCGTCTCCTTGCGCAGCGACGCCAACACCGAGGGATGCTGCTCCAAATACTTGTAGAGCGAGCTCGTCCCCGAGCGCTGCGCGCCGATGATGAGGAAATCGGGCAATGGCCGGGAGGCATCGGTCTCACGGCGCCAGGCGACGCGGGACTCGATCACCACCTGCTGATAGCGCCGTGGCACCCAGCGCTTCCAAGCCTCGACGGGGCTGAGCGCGCCTCTCATCGCCGCTGTTGCCCGCACCTCGAAAGACACGCTAGCAACTCTGTCGATGCCAGGCCGCGCCGGAGCCGACTGGCACTCTTCGCCACTCGATCGGATCCGCAACAACCTCGACCTGCCGCGGGCCTACGTCACCTCGGCGTTGCGGACCATCGGCGACCGTCGCCATCTCGAGGCGGTGGAGATGTACTGCATGTTCATCGGCTACCCCCGATCGGGCCACAGCCTGGTCGGGTCGCTGCTCGACGCCCACCCCGACGCGGTGATCGCCAATGAGGCCGATGCGCTGCGCTACGTAGCCACCGGCTTCACCCGCGCGCAGCTCTACTCCCTGATCCTCGACAACGCCCGTCGCTACGGGCCTCATCGGGAGCAAGTCTATGACTACACGGTGCCAGGTCAGTGGCAGGGGCGCTTTCGCACCATCAGGGTCATCGGCGACAAGAAGGGTGGGCGGTCGACTCGCCGTCTGGCCCGCAACCCCTCGCTGCTGGATCAACTGCGCCAGCGAGTGGGCGTGCCCGTGCGCTTCATCCACGTCGTGCGCAACCCCTTCGACAACATCGCCACCATCTACCTCCGTACCATGCAGCAACGGGGACTGGCGGCAGCGGTCGAGGAGTACCTGCGGCTGTGCGCGGCCACAGCCCAGCTCCAGCATCTCGATCCCGCCGCCGTGCTCGACGTGCGCCACGAGGAGCTGCTCGCCTCGCCCCACCGGGTGCTCACCGACCTGAACCGCTTCGTCGGGCTCGACGCCAGCGCCGAGTTCCTCGACGCGTGCGCCTCGATCCTCTTCACCGCTCCCAACCGGACTCGGGCGAAGGCACCGTGGACGCCGCAGCTCCTCGCCAAGGTCAACGACGCCGTGCGTCGCTACGACTTTCTCCGCGGCTACGGCTACACCGACTGAGGCGGTCGCCTCGATTCCTCCAGGGCATGCTCGTAGAAGCGGACCATCCGCTCGGCCACCTGGGCCACGGTGTAGTGGTCGAGGAACCGCTGCCGGGCGCGGCTGGCCCGTTCCGTTGCCGCTGCGCGGTCGGCCAAGGTGATGAGGATCGATTCGGCCAGCGCCCCGGGCTGCTCGGGTGGCACGAGGCTCGCGTAGCGCTCGTCGGGGACCGCTTCCCGAAGCGTCGGCAGATCGCTCACGACGATGGGTGCCTCCAGGGCCATCGCCTCGAGCAACACCCCGCCCATTCCCTCCCACCGGGAGGCGAGGACAAAGGCATCGGCCGCGCACAGCAACTCGGGCACGTCGTGGCGCAGGCCGAGGAAGCGGACCGTCGTTTGGAGTCCGAGCTGCACTACCAGAGCCTCCAAGGCTGAGGTGTGGTCCCCCGGACGACCGGCAATCACCAGCCGGACACGTCCGTCTCGCTCGCGGATGGCGGCCACGGCCTTCAGCAGCACGTCATGGCCCTTCTGGTAGTCCTGGTGAGCAACCGACACCACGAGGGCGGTCTCGTCGTCGACGTCGAGGGCGCGACGGGCACGCGCTCGACGCTCGGGGGACCGCCGGCCCAACAACTCCGGGTCTCGCCCCCTCGGCACCACTTCGATCCGGGACAAAGGAATCCTCAGTCGCGGGGCCATGACCTCGGCGACCAGCTCGGTGACGGCGTGGTACCGCACGACCCGCCACCCGGTGAGCACGTCCAGAAGGTGGCGCAGCCCGAGGCCGAGGGTGCTCGCATCCGGGGCACCTCGCTGCTCCGGGCCGTAGCTGACGTTGACCAGGCTGGACACCACCGGGGTCCGGGTCAACGCTCCGGTGACCCTGCCGAGGATGTTGGCCTCGGTCAGGGTGGTGTGGATGAGGTCGGGCCGGTCTGCTCGGACGAGGCCCATGATCCGCTGCAAGCGACGATGGGGGCCACCGACGCCGACCAAGGATGACACCTCCACGCCCGCCTCCTCGA
Source organism: Actinomycetota bacterium (assembly GCA_030777265.1). GTDB lineage: Bacteria > Actinomycetota > Nitriliruptoria > Nitriliruptorales > JAHWKO01 > JALYGD01. Next base: position 3,629 of record JALYGD010000216.1, read on the forward strand.
GCTGGCGGGGAAGCACCGTGCCGGGCCGATCCCGGAGGTAGGCCACTTGCAAGCGCACGCCACGCTCGGCCAACGAGGGCGCCATGGCCACGAGCGATTGCTCGGCGCCGGCCGGTGCCAGGACGGTGATGAGGTAGAGGACCTTCATCGGCATGCCCCGCTGAAGCCGGCGGGGAGACCGGATTGGGTGTCGATGACCGCTCACCCTAGGGACGGGCGACAGCCGGTGCCCAGTAGAGTGGCCGCCGGTGCGCGCCCTGGTCGTTTCGTCCGCGTGGGCGCCGGAGCACTTCCCCCACCGGCTCGTGCGCCGGCTCGTGCGCACCGGTTCGGACGTTACCGTCGCGGCCGTGGCCGATCGAGGCCGGGCGGCGTTGGCCGATCTGGCGGTGCACCGCCTCGTCCAACCCGAAGGCGACCGACTCCGGGCCGACGTCGCCGTGCGCGTCGGACTCGGGATGGTGAGAACGGGGGCGATCGGCGTGGCCGACCAGCGACGGCTGGCGGCACGACTCCCCCAGGGAAGCCGGTCGAGGCGGCTCAAGGCTTGGTACACCCTCCTGCCCTTCCTCGGTCGACGGTGGGACGCGATCCACGTGCCCGGAGAGTTGGGGGCGAGTCCGTACCTCCCGTTGTTCGGGCTCATCGGTCCGGCCGTGGTCTCGGTCGAGCGACCTCTACCCGACCCTGGCTCGCTGCGGGAGGTCGATGAAGGCCCGGCGCTGCGGGCGATCCTGTCGGCGGCCGCCAAGGTCGAGTGCTCGACGCCGGTCCTGGGCGAGCAGGCCGTCAGGCTCGACGCCGATCCCACCACGGTCGAGGTTGTCCCGCCATTCGTCGACACCTCGTTCTTCGCCCGCCGGCCCGAGCGCCGGCCCGGAGATGTGCTGCGCTTGGTGTGCACCCCCTCGTTCCACTGGCGAGCCGGTCACGACGAGCTGCTGGTGGCCGTCGCCGACCTCGTCGACGCGGGGACGCCAGTGCACCTCCACGTGGTCGCTGACGGGGCCGACCAGCAGCGACTCCTCTTCACCGTGCACGACCTCGGGCTGTCCTCGTCGGTGAGCGTGCAACGTGATCTCCGCCGGGAGGAGCTGCGTGGCCTTCTGCAGG
>JALYGD010000217.1 GCA_030777265.1 Actinomycetota bacterium
TGGGTCGCCATGCGCACGATCACGATTCGCCAAAGCGCGGAGTTGGCGTGTCGGTCGCCACCTCGGTTGAGTCGGTAGCGGCCATTGGTGCGCCCTGATGACGCGGGGACGGGAGCGACGCCGCAGAGAGCGGCGAAGCTGCGCTCGTTGCCGAGGCGTTCAGGGTTGTCGCGGGCGGTGATGAGCAGCTGCGAGGCGGTGTCGTAGCCGACGGCGTGCACGGCCAGCAGTGCCGGTGCGAGCTCATCGAGGATCTTCTTCAGGTGTGCTTGGAGGGCGCGGGCTTCGTCGTCAAGCGCGCGCCAGCGGCGAGCGACGCTGGCGATGGCCCGCTTGGCTGCTGTCTCGGGTGTGGCGCTGGTCCCGGGCCGCCACCGCTCGGCGACGGCGACACGCTTGGGATCGACAAGCCGCGCAGCTGGGACCGGATGCTGTCGGGAGCGGTGTCGCACAGGCTGTGGATCTGGTTCGCCGCTGCGGTCCGGGCTTTCATCGCCCCAGCTCGGGCCACACGCAGCTGGCGGATCGCCTCGACGGGCCCGGTCCCGGACTTGGGGGTCGCGGTCGCGGTGCCGGCCAGCACAGCGCGGGCCGCCTGCTCGGCGTCGATGGTGTTGGACTTGCCTCGGCGCCGGCGGTCCTGGCGGTTCGGTCGGTTCACTTCGATCACCTCGACGCCTCTGGTCTCCAGATGACGGGCCAGGCCGGCGCCCCACGATCCGCACCCTTCGACGCCAACGGCGGCGATGTCGCCGTGGCTCTGCAGCCACGTCAGCAGTCGGCGGTAGCCGTTGCGGGTCGTGGGAAACGACGCCGTGCCCAGCAGACGGCCGAGGCCGTCGAGGGCGGCGGCGACGTGAGTGTCTTTATGGGTGTCGACGCCGCCGATGACAAGGCCGGGGTCCTGCGCGATGGTGGTCATGCCGCTCCTTGCTGTGTGAATCGGGAAGGGGTGGCACACACCAGCCGGGAGGGCGGACAGGGACAGTGAGCGGGCCTCTTGCACAGGCGCCTCTTCGGTCACGGACGCCCGACCGGTGTATGCCCGAGAGGACCTCACTCACCCGGCCGACGGATCACTTAGAGGACACGCCGAAGCGGTCAGCCGATACTTCGAGTCAGACCGGGTGAGTGAGACCCTCTCGACTGCGTAGCAGCCCTGGCATCACATCACTGCGCGATCGAAGCGTCGAGGCGATCGCCGTCGCTGACCAACCATCGACCGAGGAACTTGAGAAGCTCTCCAAGCTCCACTGCTTCGTCAGCATCCAACTGCACCCGTGCAACGTTCACGAGGACCACCTCCCGCGGCTCGCGCTCAGGTTCAGGATGAACCCCAGCTGCTCCCGGCTGGTGGACCCTCAAGCCGCTTGGTCGGCGGGCGCCTCCCGTGACCGGTTAACCGATAGCGGATTGGTGGACCACAGCTTGCGCCAGTGGGCCTGCGGGAAGCTGGTGGAGGCCAGCAGGTCCTCGGCGGCGTCTTCGAGCATGGTGGCCACGTCGGGGAACTGGCCGCCGAGCATGCGGGTGACCTCGTCGAGCTGAAGACGGACATGGGTGGCGTCGGGCTGGGCGAACACCGTGCGCACGGCGGCGGCAACCATCTCGGCTGACCCCCTCGGGACCCGCCCGAGCACGTTGCGCATGAAGTGGACTCTGCATCTTTGCCAGGCGGCTCCGACGAACACGCTGGCGATGGCCGCCTTGAGGCGGAGGTGGTGGTCGGAGATGACCAGCTGTACCCCGGCGAGGCCCCGAGCCCGCAGGCCCTGGAGGAACGCCGTCCAAAACGCTCCGTCCTCGCTGTCGCCTACGGCCACGCCGAGCACCTCCCGATCCCCCGTGGCGGTGACGCCGGTGGCCACCACCACGGCCCGGGAGACCACTCGACCGTTGACCCGGCCCTTCACGTAGGTGGCGTCGGCGAACACGTAGGGGAACCGGACGTGGCCGAGGGCCCGGTTGCGGAACGCCTCGAGGTCGCGGTCAAGCTCGGCGCAGATGCGGGACACCTCGCTCCTGGAGATCCCCGAGGCGACACCGAGGGCCTGCACCAGATCGTCGACCTTCCTTCTGCTCACACCGTGCACGTAGGCCTCCACACCACCGCGAACAGGGCCCGGTCGATGCGGCGACGTCGCTCCAGCAATGACGGGAAGAAGCTGCCGGTACGCAGCTTGGGGATCTTCAGCTCCACGTCGCCGGCCGCGGTCGACAGCAACCGGGGCCGGTGCCCGTTGCGCT
>JALYGD010000218.1 GCA_030777265.1 Actinomycetota bacterium
GTTCAGGGCCGTCTTTGCGTCGAAGGGGCCGCGGAAGCCATCGTTCCCCGATGCGACCGCGTGCGGCGCGAGGGCCGTGAGGTCGCCCTGGATGAGGTCGGTCGGGATGAGTTGCTCGCGCGGGCGAGGGCACTGGCTGAACGTGGGCTCCGTGTCTTGATGGTCGCTGAAGGTCCGTCCGATGGACGCGCCGACGATTCAAGCGAACTCGTAGCCCTTGGCTTCCTCGGCATCAGCGATCCGCTCCGGCCGGCCGTCGTGGCGGCGGTGCGGCGGTGCCACGATGCCGGCGTCCGGGTGATCATGCTCACCGGTGACCATCCCGCCACCGCTCGCGCCATCGCTCGTGATGCCGGTCTGTGCGACAACGACGACATCCTGACGGGACCGGAGATCGCCGAGCTTGACCCTGCTGACCTCGACCGTCGGCTGGGACGGATCGAGATCATCGCCCGAGCGACCGCCCTCGACAAACTGCGCATCGTCGAGAGCTTGCAACGCCTCGGCCATACGGTGGCCATGACGGGGGACGGCATCAACGATGCGCCCGCCCTCCGCCTTGCCGATGTCGGGGTGGCGATGGGGCGCGGCGGGACGGAGGTTGCGCGCCAGGCCGCCGACGTGGTGCTGGCCGACGACGATTTCTCCACCCTCGTCGAGGCGTTCGTCGAGGGACGCAGCTTCTGGCGGAACATCCGCCGTGCCCTTGGGTTGTTGCTCGGCGGCAACCTCGGTGAGCTCGGCCTCCAAGTCGCCGCGAGCGTGCTCGGTCTTGCCGCGCCGCTCACCAGCCGCCAAATCCTCGCCGTGAACCTCATCACCGACGTTCTGCCCGCTCTCGCCGTGGCCCTGCAGCAGCCCGAGCACCACAATCTCGCTGGGCTTGCTCGCGAAGGCACGTCAGCCCTCGATGCGCCCTTGCGCCAGGACATCCTGCGCCGTGCCGCGGCCACGGCAGCACCAACGTTCGCCGCCTTCGCGCTTGCGATGCGTTCTGGCGGACTGCCGATGGCGCGGACCGTCGCCTTTGCTGGCATCGTCGTCACCCAGCTTGCTCAAACGCTCGATGTCGGCCGCTCAGAGGGCGGCCTCAGTCGATCCGTCCTGGGCGCTGTGGTCGGCTCGGCCGGTCTGCTGGGTGCGGCGATGGTGGTCGCTCCGCTGCGTGGCTTCCTCGGCCTCGCCCTGCCCACCCCCTTCGGATGGGCGCTCGTCGCGGCCGCGACCCTCGCCGCCGTGCTTCTCAGCCGCGGATGGACGCCCACCTGGGCGGCTCGTCCGAGACCCGTTCTGCTGCCTGTGCCGAGCATGGGCAGCCATGCCTGAGCCAACCGCCCTGCTTGATCGGCTCAAGCGGGAACGAACTGGAGGCGGTCGCGGTGGACGGCACGGCCTCTCGTCGCTGGTCCCACCGTCCACCGCCCCTTAGCATGAGGCAGGCGGGAGCGGTGGTCAGCTCTGGCAGATATGCTCCAAACCCAAGGGTTAGTCCAATCGTTGAGCGTGCACCCGTACTCCATGCCACCTGGCATGCTTCCATCGCGCACCGGCTGCGCATGGGACCCCAGCAGCGCCGACGGGGGGCGACGGGGTGGGCACACGCCTAGTGGAGTGTATATGGACTTTCGCTTGGTCCACCGGATTGCCTCATGATCAGTTGTTCCGAGTCCATAACACGCTCTAAGGTCGGGGCTCGTCCGGGGTGAGGATGGGGCGGAGGGAGGAGCCGGCGAAGTCGGGGGCGAGGCACTCCATGAGGACGATGTCCCAGAAGCGGCCGCCCAGGCGCTTGGCCTGTCGGAGGCGGCCGAACTCGCGGAGACCGGCTCTCTCGTAGGCGCGGCGACCGGCGTAGTTGAACTCGCAGACGGTGAGCATCACGTTGTGGAGGCCGAGGGCGGTGAAGGCGTAGTCGAGCATGAGGCGGGCGACCTCGGTGCCATAGCCCTTGCCGCTGGCGTCGGCCGCGCCGATCACGATGCCGAACTCGGTGGTGCGGTGCGCAATGTAGCCCCCGCGCTCCATACTGGCGCCGCCCTGTTCCTGTTGCTCGTGGCCACGACGCTGTCGATCTACAAACCCAGGGGCGTCACCCCGTA
>JALYGD010000219.1 GCA_030777265.1 Actinomycetota bacterium
GCGGTGGTACGAGATGGCCATCGTCGCCGACGGTACCGCGTACGAGTCGCGGCTGGACGGCGATGCCGTCGTTTGCGAGCGTGGCGTACACGTGGGCGGCTTGCAGGAGCGTAACTGCCACCCCTTGTCCAATGGCGATCGTCGGCAGGCTCGTCGCGGACCAGTCCTCGAGGGGGGGGAAGGACCCCGAGGCCTCGCCCGGGAAGCGAAGTCCGAGCGGGCGTCCGTAGCCGAAGGCGGTCAGGTAGCGCGCGAGCCGCTCCTCGCCGATCTGAAGGGCGAGCTGGATTGTTCCGACGTTGGAGGACTCCTCGATGATCTCGCGCAACGTCATCGGCTTCGTCGAATGTCTGTGCGCCTCGGCGAAGGTCTTCGAGCCGACCCTGATCGTGCTCCCGACTGTGAAAACGGTGTCGGGAACCGCCAAGCCCTCTTCGAGAGCGGCCGCGGCAGTCACGGCCTTCTGCACCGATCCCGGTTCGAACATGTCGGTAACCGCGCGGTTGCGCTGCCGTGCCGCATCCGACCTCTCGACGTGGTTGGGATCGAAGCCGGGCGCGCTCGCCATCGCCGCCACCTCCCCCGTGTCGGCCTCGAGCACGACGACCGTCGCACCTTTCGCGCGGGTCCGCTCTAGCGCCGAGGCGACAGCACGCTCAGCGACGTGCTGGATCTCGCGATCGAGGGTCAGGACGATGTCGATGCCCGGAGTGGGCGGGACGAGCTCACGATCGGCGGAAGCGATGGAGAGCCCGCCAGGGGCACGCTCGAGTGCGAGCATTCCCGGCTTGCCGGACAACAGGTGGTCGTACTGCAACTCCAAGCCAGCCAGGCCTTCGCCATCGACGCCGGTGAAGCCGAGGACCTGGGCCGCCAGGGGACCAGCGGGGTGCACCCGGGCCGGCTCGGTCAGTACCCCGATCCCGGGCAGGCCGAGGTTACGGATGCGCTCGCCCAAGGCACGATCGACCTGGCGCGCGACGTAAACGAAGTGGGCGTCCTTCCGCAGCCGTGCCTCGATGGAGGCGGCCTTCACGCCGAGGACAGCCGCGATTCTGCCCGCCACCTGTCGACGATCGGCGGCAGGGGGCACAGTCACGCCGCCGTCGCGCACGGCGGGCCGGTAGGCACGGGGATCGGCGTAGATGGTGGCCCCATCGACGGAAGTGGCCAGGACGTCCCCATCTCGGTCATAGAGGCGTCCCCGTCGAGCTGGCAGGTCGATCGTGCGTGCGCGTTGTTGGTGACCGAGGGTCGCGTATTCGGAGGCGCGGACGACCTGGACGGTGACGAGTCGGTAGCCGATGGCGACGAAGACGAGCAGATAGACGACGAGCGTGGCGACGACCCGCCTCATCGACAGCTTGCGCGGGCGGGCGTTGGGCCGGCCGTCGGGCCCGTCGGGAGGGCGGGGCCTGGGAGAGCGGGGCCTGGGAGAGCGGGGCCTGGGAGGGCGGGCCCTGGCCGTGTACGTCGGCCGCCCGGCATCCCGCTCGAGCCTGAGCCCGCGGCGGCCATCCCGCCCACCCTGGTTCATCTAGCGCTGTACCAACAGCACTGGCTTGAGGGGGTCGGCGTGGGCGCCGACATCGCCCTCCGCCCCAACCGAGCCACCGTCTTCCGAGGAGGGCCGGTCAACGACGAGGAAACGCGCTCCTCTCGCCGGGACCATGCCGAGCTCCTTCGTGGCAACCCGTTCGATGCGCGCCGGATCCTCGAGTTTGGCCACCTTCGCCACGAGCTCCGTATAGCGGCTCTCGGCCTCTTCGACGGCCCTCTCGGCCTGCAGTGCGGCTACCGCGTCCCCTGCGGCGAGTGCGTTGATGGCGACCGTGGCGAACACCGCCACGATGGAGATGCTCGATAGGAGCACCGCGAAGGCAACCCTGCGCCGTCGGGGGACCGATCGAACGACACGCAACCTGGGCCGGGAAGGGGCTGGTGCGGGCGGCGAGGGAGTATGCAGGGGAACCGCGCTCATGGCGCCTTCTCCAGGGTCGTAAGGGCGAGTCGGCGCGCGGCCCGCAGCCGGGCGGCGCGGGCGCGGGGGTTGGCGGCGGTCTCGCTCTCCGAAGGCCGCTCCGGCCGCCTGGTTAGGACCTCGACGAGGGGCTCGCGGCCGCAGAGGCAGACCGGCAACCTGGGTGGGCAGATGCATCCTCGTGCCGCATCGGCGAACACCTGCTTCGTGATGCGGTCCTCGAGGGAGTGGTAGGAGAGCACGACACATACGCCGCCCGGCTCGAGGCGTTCGATGGCACGGGGCAGTGAGGCCTCGAGCGCCTCGAGTTCGCGATTCACGGCTATGCGCAGGGCTTGAAAGGTTCGCGTCGCCGGATGTGGGCCGCTGCGGCGGGTCGCAGCCGGGATGGCGTCCCGGACGGCGGCGGCGAGCTCGTCTGTGGTCTCGAACGGCCGCCGCCGAACGATGGCGGCCGCGATCCGGTTCGCGAAGCGCTCCTCGCCGTAGCGGGCGATGAGTCGGGCCAGCTCTTCTCGTGACGCCCGGTTGACGAACTGGGCTGCGGTGACCTCCTGACCGGGATCCATACGCATGTCAAGTGGGCCACGGTGGCGGTAGCTGAAGCCGCGCTCCGCGCGATCCACGTGCATGGACGACATGCCGAGGTCGTACAGGACGCCCGCCACCGCGCTGATACCCAGGCTGTCGAGCACCTGGTCGAACGCCTCGAAACTGGCATGGACCAGCCTCACCGCCGCCTCGGAAGGAACGTCCGCGAGTCGTTGCCGTGCCAACTGCAGGGCGTCGGGGTCACGGTCGAGGCCGACGAGTGCCGCACTGCCCTGGCGAGCTGCGCGCGCCTCCAGCAGGCTACGGGCGTGCCCTCCGGCCCCCAGGGTGCAGTCGACGACGACACCCGGCGGTGCATCCACGAGCAACTCGACGACCCGGTCGGTCATGACCGGGACGTGAGGCTGCCCAGCGTGGTCGTTCATGACCCGACGTGCCTTCCTTTCCCACCGCGACGGGCGATGAAGATTGTGGAAGGAGCACCCGGAGCACCCGTTCCCACTCGCGAACTCACGAGCGGGAGCACGGGTGCGTGCACGGCGCGATCTCCTGTCGTTCATCCGGCTGAGGCGTGCGGTAGGTCGAAGGGGGTATCGAGCCCCGCGAACTGAGCTTCAGCCTGTTCGCGGTAGTCCTCCCAAGTGGTCCGGTCCCAGACCTCGACCTTTTCGTCCGCGCCCACGATCGTCAGTTCCTTGTCGAGGCCGGCATAGTCACGCAGGCGGGGCGGAACCGTGACCCGTCCCTGCCCATCGGGGGCGTCTTGATGGGCTCCGGCGAGGAACACGCGTAGGTAGCCGCGAGCGCGCTGGTCCTCGCGCGGCAGCGCCCGGAGTTGCTCGACGCGTCGCTCGAAGCTCGCCACGGGATAGACGTCTATGCAGCGATCGTGACCGGGTACGAAGACGAGGCCGGCGGTCAGTCGCTCGCGGAAGCGCGCGGGGAGGATGACGCGACCCTTGGCGTCCAGCGTGTGCTGGTGCTCGCCGAGGAACACGACCGCCCTCCACTCACCTCAACCGTTCCGCCCACTGGTTCGAGGGAGGGTCGAACCGGCCCGGACCAAGGGCCGCACATCCTCCTATGCCCTCCACTCCGCACCACCATACGCCCCATTACCCCACGTCGTCAACGATGACAGACCGGCACAACGTGCT
>JALYGD010000220.1 GCA_030777265.1 Actinomycetota bacterium
GGCTGTTGGCAAGTTGGGTTATGACGTTCACCTGGGCCTGGGCAGCCGAGCGCAGGAAAGAGGCGCGAGTCTGCAGGTCCGAGAAGTTGCCCGAGGCGAGCAGCGCCTCGAGTTGCAGGCCGCCGCCATGCAGGTAGAGGTGGCGGGCCAGATCGCCCACCGTCTCCTCCCGCGCGTCCATCTCCCGCTCGAGGCCCCCGATCTCGGACTCGCGCTCGGCGACCTGACGCCGCAGCGCCTCGAGCCGTTCCCGGGCCTCGTTGTAGTTCTCGACCGCGATCCCGGCTTCTCGTTCCAGCTGCTCGAGACGCTGTTCTGCTTCGCCCATATCGCGGCGGGCCGCCTCGAGCCGTTCGCGCGCCACCCGCACGTCGTCCGGCTCCGCCATCGCGGCGACCGGTGTCGTGAGCAGCAGCGCCAGGCAGGCGCCCACTACCCGTACCCTTCGTGCCGTACCCCGTAGGCGTTCCCGCGCGCGCATCAGCAACCTCAGCCCCAGCCCCACGTGCATAACCGCACGCGGCAGGAGGCTAGCGGATGGTGACGGAGCCGCAACGACTGCCCCCTCCCGTGAGCGACGGGGCCAGGTCGCTATTCGCTGGCTTCTTGAGCCATGGCGACACCGCTACCCTCAGCGTCACGGCAACTGGATGCGCGCCGCAGCCGGCCGGCGCCTGAGACCCTTGGTCCGAGGTGGGAGGAGACGCGGTGGGCCAGGCCGTCATGCTTCTGGCTGTGCTCTTGCCGTCGGTCGTCCTCCACGAGGTTTCCCACGGGGCGGTCGCGCTCGTGTTCGGCGACGACACGGCGAAGCGGGCGGGGCGACTCACCCTCAACCCCATCGCACACGTCGACCTGTTCGGCACGGTGATCCTGCCCGCGTTGCTGGCTTTCACCGGGGTGGGCATCTTCGGCTACGCCAAGCCGGTACCGGTCAACCCTGCCCGCATGCGGCGTCCACGCGACCACGGGCTGCTCACGAGCCTCGCCGGTCCGGCCACGAACATCCTTCTCGCGCTCGTGGCGGCGTTGGGGTTGCGGCGTCTGGCCGCCTCGGCAGACAGCCTGGCTCTGGACTCGCTCACTGCCCGGGCGCTCGTGGCGTTCGGGGTCGTGAACGTCGTACTCGCCGCCTTCAACCTCATCCCGGTCCCACCGCTGGACGGCTCCGCGGTCGTCGAGCGGCTGCTGCCCCAGCGCTGGCTACCGGCCTGGAGCCAGCTGCGGCAGTACTCGATGGGACTGTTGCTTCTCCTCGTCTTCGTCCTGCCGGGCGTGCTGAGCCGGATCTTCGCCACTGCGCAGGAGTGGTGGATGGCCCTGCTGTGACCGGCCCGGACGCTGTCTCAGGAGGCAGGCGGCCTGTGTCGCGTCCCGCTCGCTAGCCTGCGCGACGCGCCGGCGCGAATGGAGCAGCGATGCCCAACTGGTCCTCCCAGTCCTCACGGGCCCGGGATCTGCGCAAGGAGCTCAAGGGACTCGAGAAGGAGGAGCCGAGCCAAGCACGGGCCGAGCGCCTGGCCGACTTCACCCGTCGTGCGCACGACGAGCGGGCACTGAACAAGGCGATGCATACGGCTCAACTCTGCCTCGCTGATGACCCCGAGGCGCCGGCGCTGCTCGTCGCCGCCTACCTGCGCGAAGAGGCCAGCGAGGACCTGCTGCGCTCGTTGTCGGAACTCGCCAACCTGGGCCGCTGGATCGGTCGGGACGACCTCATCGCCATTGCCCGCGACCGTGCCCGGACCCTCGCCGGCGCCTGGTTGGACGCGAGTGCGGGCGGCGAGCGCCGCAGGCGCATGCGGACGCTCGTCAGCATGTTCGGCGACGAGATGGCCGCACATCTGCAGGGGGATGCACCCTGAGCTTCCGAGGCCGTTCCGGGGGCGACCGTCGCCCCGCCTCCTCCCCCGAGGGACTTCCAAACGCAACGAGTGCCCGTGCCGGGCTGCCAAAGCAGCCGCCCGGGCCAAAGGCCCGGGCGGCTATAGGTCCCAACACTCGTCGTCGTGTCAACCCGGACGGGGTGCGTCCGGACGGTGAGCGTGACCAGCTCTCACTGACGTGCGAGCGAGTGACGAGGTGGGATTCGTTTCGACCGGGACGTGTCTAACGCCTCATCACCTCGACGGTCACATTATGACTACCAGAAGACATGTTTTGGACCACCTCCTTTCTGTCGTGGCGCTGAGTATAGAGCCCGATGGGCTCGACGCCACTCAGCGGCACCCCGGTCAGCAGACGAGATCGGGAGCGAGGTCTGCGACGGCAGCGGCCCCGCACAGCGCGAGGGTTCGGGCAGTCTCGTCCCGGAAGTGGTCGAGCACGGCTCGCACCCCGTCCGCCCCGCCGGTAGCCAGCCCCCACAGCACCGGGCGGCCGAGGAGCACGACCCGGGCACCGAGCGCGAGCGCTTTCACGATGTCGGTCCCGCGTCGGACGCCCCCGTCAACGTAGACCTCGCCCTCCCCCGCCACGCAGTCCGTGACCTCCCGCAACGCCTCCCCCGTCGCCATGGCGGTGTCGAGCTGCCGGCCTCCGTGGTTGGACACGATGACGGCTGCGGCGCCCGCGTCGATCGCCGCGACCGCGTCATCACCGCGGATGATCCCCTTCACGACCACGGGGAGGCCCGAGCGGTCGGCGAACCACCCGATGTCTTCGAAGGTGATGCTCGGGTCGATCTCCTCTGTCGCGTAGCGGGCCAGGCCCGAGCCCTCCACATCCGGCATGGCTTTGCCGATGTTCGCCATGTCCATGCCCTCGGGCAAGGAGAAGTCGTTGCGTTCGTCGCGTCGCCGATGGCCGAGCACGGGCAGGTCGACGGTGAGCACGAGGGCCAGGTATCCGGCGTCGACGGCGCGGTCGACGAGCTCCGCTGTCCAGCCGCGGTCCTTGTGGACGTAGAGTTGAAACCAGCGGGGGGCCTGGGGCGCGGCGGCGGCGACATCCTCGAGCGCGATGGTGGCGAGCGTCGAGACGATCATGAGGGAGCCGGCGGCCGCGGCCCCGCGGGCGGTCGCCGCCTCGCCGTCGTCGTGGGCGAGCCTTTGGTAGGCGAGTGGCGCCACGAGCACCGGCGCCGACACCCGGCTACCCAGCACCGTGGTCTCGGTCGTGACCTGCGAGACATCCCGCAACACGCGGTAGCGCAACCGCATGCGTCGCCACGCCGTCTCGTTGTCGCTGAGGGTGATCTCGTCCTCCGCGCCTCCCGCGTAGTAGTCGAAGGCATCGGGGGCCATGACCGCCCGCGCTTGTTGCTCCAACCCGTCGAGGTCCACGTTCCGAACGCTAGCCGGAGGCCCTCGGCCCAGCCGGTTACCACCGTTCGCACGGTCGGGGGTCGCCTCCGCGTCGTCGCCCCCCCATCCTGTGAATCGACCGGAAGCGCGACTGGGAGACACATGGCGGAGACGCACGCTGAGGCGAAGGGGCAGTCCGACCTCGCGGTGCTTCTCGCCCTGAAGATCGGCCTGGGAGTGGGCACACCAGCCGACGTCGAGCAGCTCCGCGGCCTTCACCTGGCCCTCGAGGGCGCCGGCCGGTAGCTGCACGTCCTCGTCATTCGCGCCGTCCAACGCGGTCTGCCAGGCGATGCGGCGACCAGCTCGCAGATCTTCACTCACGCTTCCCCTGCCGCTCCCCCTCCCCTGCTCCCTTTTGAAGCTCAAGCCTGGACATGTTCGCGCCGGCGCCCATGAGGACGCCGGCGCGAATCGTTCGGCGAATTGGCTCGGGTCGGGGCCGCTTCGCTACTGCGAGCGACGGGACCCGAACGCTACCGCTTCGTTAGGGGGTTACGACCGTGACCACCGCCTCCGGAGCATGGCACCGCTCGTCATGAGGATCGCGAGCACCGCGCTGAACAGACC
>JALYGD010000221.1 GCA_030777265.1 Actinomycetota bacterium
GCAGAGATCGAGCCGGTGGCGGGTCGCGTCCAGGCCGCGGCGCTCGGGCTGCAGCGGCTCGGCTTCCGGGTGCTGCACGTCGGACCGACCATCAGCGTCGAGGGCCCCACGAGCTTGTGGGCGGCAATCTTCAACGTCTCGTTCGAGTCGCGTCAAACGACAAGTGTCTCAGAGCTGGGCCCCGACCATAGAGCCATCTACCAGGAGGCGGGAGCCGTCACCATTCCCGCGGAGCTGGAAGGTCTCGTGCACGAGGTCGCCTTCGTGCGACCTCCGGAATTCTTCTGACCTGCAGTGACGCCTCGTCTGGGAAGGAGCCATGTTGGTTCTGCGGCACGAGGACGAGCAGCTGGTCTTCTTCGAGGCCGTGCCACCGTCGCAGACCGGCCGCTCGCTGTTCGAGCTCGACGGGAGCGTCGCGCCCGACACAGTGAACGAATTCGCCACGTCCCCGGAGCGGCGACGGCGGGCCGCAAGCGTGCTGCAGGAGCTGGGCTTCCGCGTGCGGCACGTCGGAAGGTTTTCGATCAGTGGGGAAGGACCGCGCCAACTGTGGGAAGAGACGTTCCACACCGAAGTGGAGCGGCGGAGCCATCATTTGACCACGGGGGACCGCCAGCTGGGTGAGATCGCGTACTGGTCTCACGTCGCTGACGTCCCGTTCACGGTCCCAGACGTGCTGCAGGGGCTGGTGGAGCGCGCCTATCCCCAACCGCCCCCGATTCTCTTCGAGTCGCCGCTCCCCCCGCGCGTCGATTACCACCATCTGCGCGTGCCTGACGATGTCGCGCTCGTGCTGCGCGCCAGACGCGCCCACTCGGCTGGCGTCACGGCACGCGGGGTGCTCGTCGCCATGCCGGACACCGGCTTCTACCGCCATCCGTTCTTTGCCTGGCACGGCTACCGCTACACGGCGACGCTCGCACCTGACGCGGTCGGTGTGGAGCGCGACGAGGTCGGGCACGGGACCGCCGAGTCCGCCAACGTCTTTGCGGTTGCTCCTGACGTGGACTTTGTCGGTATGAAGATGGGCCCGAACGCCACGCTGGCGTTCAAAGCATCCTCCGACCTCCAGCCGGCCGTGATCACCAACAGCTGGGGCTACGACCTGGCCGATGCCACCACCTTGCCGAACTTCCTCAGACCCTTGGAAGCTGCGGTGATCGAAGCCACACGTCTGCGTGGTATCACGGTCTGCTTTTCGGCCGGCAACGGCCACACCGCCTTCCCCGCCATGATGCCCGACGTCGTCGCGGTGGGCGGGGTCTTCGCCCATTCCGAACTCGTCGGCGACGACTTCCGGTTGGAAGCCTCCGACTACGCGAGCAGCTTCGACAGCCTCATCTATCCCGGACGTCACGTGCCAGACGTCTGCGGCCTCGTCGGGCTTCAGCCGCGCGGCATCTACATCGTGCTTCCGGTCGAGCCGGGCGACGCCATCGATACGGGACTGGCCGGGGGGAGCTTTCCCTTACAGGACGAGACCGCGGGGAGCGACGGGTGGGCCGTCATCAGCGGGACCAGCGCCGCATGCCCCCAGGTGGCAGGGGTTTGCGCCCTGCTCAAGCAGGTTCAGCCCGGGTTGTCGCCAGCGCTCATGAAGTCGCTTCTGCAGGCGTCCGCCCGCGACGTCGTAGTTGGCCACAGCCACATGGGGCAGCCTGCGGGCGAGGGGTTCGACGGGGCGACCGGGTCCGGGTTGGTCGACGCTTACACCGCGATGACGCTGGCGCGTTCTGTCGCCATCCGAGACCTCTTCACCCTGCCGCCGCCCCGTTGACCCCAGAGCCGCCCGTGTCGCGCGCCCCCGCGCATTCCAGCGGGGGCTTCGTAGCAGGAGCGGGAGCACAAGGCAAGGAGGACGGCGCAGAACCTCCTGTCGCACAGCTGCCGCAGCTATATGCACGCAACACCTACATAAAGGCGATGAGACGACCTAGGGTCGACGCGTCGAGCCTCTGCTCGGACATGGTTTCTTTGGTTGGAGCCCGGGACTGGTTGTGAGCGGCGCTCCGCAGGAGCGACGCGAGAGGAGCCGTCTTAGGTCTCCTAAGACGGCGACGGGAGGGGTCGCGTGCGACGCTGGGTACTGTTCACGGCCGTACTGGCGCTGGTCGCATCCGCCTGCGCTCAAGACCAGGCCGTGGCTCCGAAGCCCGGTGAGCCTGCGGCCAGCCCGGCTCGCGGTGGGACGCTGGTGGTGGCCGTCACCGAAGACCCTGGCGGCCTCAACCCTGCCATCACCACCAGCGGCGCCACCCATGCCGCCTCCGAGCTGTTCTTCAACGGTCTCGTGGCGCTCGACGAGCAGGGCGAGCCGGGCCCGGAGCTGGCCAGGGAATGGCAGATCGAGGAGGACGGCCGCGCCTACCGCTTCCATCTGCGAGACGACGTCACGTGGCATGACGGGCGGCCCTTCACCTCGGCCGACGTGAAGTACAGCTTCGAACAGGTCCTGCTGAAGTTCCACGCTCGCACGAAAGCCTCGATGGGTCCGGCGCTCGCCGGCATCGACGCGCCCGATGCGCACACGGTCGTGTTCCGCTTCAACGAGCCCTACGCGCCCCTCCTGCTGCAGCTGAACGTGACCGAGGCTCCCATCGTCCCCCGTCACCTCTACGAGGGCACCGATCCCCAGACGAACCCGGCCAACAACGCACCCGTCGGGACCGGCCCGTTCCGCTTCGTCTCTTATGACAAGGGTGCGGAGATTCGGGCGGCGCGCAACGAGAACTACTTCAAGGAGGGTCTCCCCTTCTTCGACGAGATCGTGCAACGAGTCATCAAGGACCGTTCAACGCAAGTCTTGTCGCTGGAGAACGGCGAGGTCGAGTTCCTGTGGAACGTGCCCGGCCCCGACCAGGCCCGGCTGCGGGAGGATCCCGAGGTCGAGTTGGGCCAGACGCCGTCGAATCCCGGTGGGTCGAACTGCATCATGACGATCACGTTCAACCTCGACCGGCCAGCGCTGCGGCCGCTCGACGTGCGACGGGCCATCGCCCATGCGCTGGACCGCCAGCGGTTCGTCGACCAGATCCTCTTCGGAGAAGGACAGGTGGCCGACGCCCCGATCTCGAGCGGGATCTCCTGGGCCCATGCTCGCGGCCTCGATCTGCCGCAGTTCGACCGGGCCGAAGCCGGGCGCCTGCTCGACGCGGCCGGCTGGAGACAGGAGGGGCAGGGCCCGCGAGTGGCCCGTGGAGTGGAGGGCGTTCCGGACGGGACGCCGCTGGCGATCTCGTTCCTGCATTTCCCCCAATTCGCGAAGTATGGTGAGTTGGTGCGCGAGCAGCTGGGCGCGGTCGGAATCGGGGTGAACCTGGAGCCCCTCGAGCCGGCGGTGTTCGCTCCCACGGTGTTCGGGGCCGACAACTTCGACACCGCCGTCATCTCCTACTGCAACGGCCCAGACCCGGAGATCGGGGTGCGCCGCATGTACGACTCGTCCCAGATCGGGGACGTGCCGTTCACGAACGCCTCGCACTACTCGAATCCAGAGGTCGATCGCCTGTTCGAGCAGGCTAGCCAGACCGTGGACCGCAACCAGCGAGCGCAGCTGTACCACCGCATTCAGGAGATCGTCGTACGCGACCTGCCGTATATGTGGCTGGTCGAGACGTTGGGAACGCGGGCATGGCCGGCCGAGTGCGAGGGGTTCCAGCCGTGGACCGGGCTATTCGCGGAGGCGGCCCACTGCCGTAGGTGAGCCCGGGGACGGGGCGGTGAGCCTTCGCTACCTGATCCGCCGCCTGGCACAACTCGTTCCCACTGTCGGGCTCATCCTGGTCGGGACCTTCCTGCTCATCCACCTGGCGCCGGGCGACCCCATCCTCGCGCTGGCCGGTCAGCACGGCGACGCCGCCTACTACGCTGCGATGCGGCATCGGTTCGGACTGGACCAGCCGCTCCCCCGGCAGCTGGCCATCTACCTCGGCAATGTCCTGCACGGCGACCTCGGGGCCTCCTACGTCCACGGACGTTCTTCGTTGGCCGTGATCGTCGATCGTCTGCCGGCAACGCTTCTGTTGGCCTCTTCCGCGCTCGTCATCTCGAGCGTCGTCGGCATCGGGCTCGGGGTGGTCGCGGCACGGCGGCTGCATCGCCCCGCCGACCTGGGGGTGAGGGTGGCTGCCTTGTGCGGCTATGCCACCCCCTCCTTCTGGCTCGCTCAACTGACCGTGCTGACCCTGGCGTTCGGAACGGGGCTCTTCCCGGTGCACGGCATGACCAACCCGAGCGGAGCCCTGTCCGGTTGGGCACAGATCGTCGACGTCGCCCACCACCTCGTGTTGCCTGCCGGCGTTCTGGCTGCGACAGAGGTAGCGCTGAACACCCGGCTCGTGCGCGCGAGCCTCGTCGAGGTCTCGCGGATGGAGTTCATCCGCACGGCGCGAGCGAAGGGACTGCCGGAATGGGGTCTGCTGCGCCACGCACTGCGCAACGCTCTCCTGCCGGTGATGACGGTGATCGGCAGCAGGTTGGGGATGTTCTTCGCCGGCGCGGTCCTGGTCGAGATCGTCTTCGCCTGGCCGGGCCTTGGAACGCTGCTGCTATCGGCTGCGCAGGCTCGGGACTACCCCGTCCTGCTCGCAATCTTCCTCCTCGTGTCGGTCGCGGTGGTGCTGGCGAACCTGTTGACAGATCTCGTATACACCCTGCTCGACCCGCGGATCCGCTATGAGTGAGGCGACCGCCCTTGGGCAGGCGGGGCCCGTTCTCCGACGAGGGCGACTATTCGTCGAGGTCGCGCGCACCCCCGGCGGCGCGGTGGGGCTCGTGCTCGTCGGGTTCGCGACGTCGGTCGGGTTGCTCGCCGACCTCCTTTCCGGAGCGGAGCCCTTCGCTGCCGTGGCGGAGCCACTCTCGCCCCCGGCGGCACAACACCTGCTCGGCACCGACGACCTCGGCCGCGATCTCGCCGCCTTGGTCCTCCATGGCCTGCGGACCTCCCTACTCGTCGGTGCAGCTGTGGGGGTCATGGCCGGGGTCATCGGGATAGCGGTGGGGGCAGCATCCGGGTCGCGTGGTGGGCTGGTCGACGACGCACTCATGCGTGCGACCGAGCTGTTCCAGGTGATCCCGCGCTTCTTCTTGGCGGTGGTGGTGGTGGCCCTGTTCGGCCCCGGCCTCGTCAACTTGATAGTGCTGCTCGGCTTGACGTCGTGGCCGTGGACGGCCCGGGTGGTAAGGGCGGAGGTGCTCTCGCTGAAGCAGCGGGACTTCGTAGCGGCTGCGCGTTCGCTGGGCGCCGGCGAACTGCGGGTGCTGCTTCGCCACCTCGTCCCGAACGCGTTGCCCGCAGCGGTCGTGATGGTGACGCTCGTGGCGTCGAGCGCCATCCTCATCGAGGCGGGGCTGGGGTTCGTGGGGCTAACCGACCCGGATGTGGTGAGCCTGGGCTATCTCGCGAACAACGCGCAGCGCTTCCTTCGGGTGGCCTGGTGGATGGTGCTGTTCCCGGGCATCGCCATCGTCTTGCTCGTGGTCGGCCTCAACCTGCTCGGGGACACCGTCAACGAGCTGCTGAACCCGTGGGAGGAGACGTGACGTGTCCGCCCTAATCGTGCGCAGCCGCCGAGCGCACTCTGAAGCCGTCGGCGATGGCAGCTGCGATCTCCAGGAAGGCTTGGCGGGTGTTGGCGGCGACCTCGTCGAGACTGACCTCCCCACCGACCTCCAGCTGCGGATCCCAGGGGACGCGCACCACAGCACGGCAGCGCTGCTCGAAGATGCCCTCCATTGCGTCGAGATCCACCAGGCTGGAGCGCCGCACGCCGTTGATGACCGCCACCGCCTTGCTGCGCAGGACGCTGTAGCCGTGACTGTCGAGCCAATCGAGGGTTGCGGCTGCGACCCGCCCACCATCGATGGCAGGGGAGGAGACGACCACGAGTTGGTCGGCCTCCCGCAGCAGACCCTGGATGCCCGAGTCGAGGATCCCGGTGCCGGTGTCGGCCATGATCACGTTGTGGTGGTTGTCGAGCAGGTCGAGCAGCGCCAGGTAGTCCTCGCCAGTCAACGCCTCGCTGATGCGGGGGTCGTCGTCGGAGGCCAGTACCTCGAGGCGGGAGCTGCCCTGGGAGGTGTAGGCGCGCAGGTCGGCGTAGCGAGTGATGGTGTGGCGGCTGGCCAGAACGTTCGTGATGGTGGCGGGCGTCTCGCGGTGGACGCGGTGCGCCAGGCTGCCCGCGTCAGGGTTGCAGTCCACGGAGATGACACGGTCGCCGCGCACGCTGGCCAGCGCCGCCCCGACCATGGCCGTCACGGTCGTCTTGCCCACCCCGCCCTTGCGGGAGAGAACGACGATGTGACGTGGCCCGGCGGCTCGGGCCTTGATGCGGGCCACGAGCTCGAGTTCTCGCCGTTCCCGGGCGCTGAGCGGCACTCGCAGACGCCCGCCCGAAAGGCGCCACGCCACCCGTCGCCACCCAGCCACGGGAGGGCGACCGCCGCGCAGCAGCATTTCGTCGCTGAAGACGTCGGCCGCGGTGGAAGGGGGATCGGTGAACACCGACGGCAACGTC
>JALYGD010000222.1 GCA_030777265.1 Actinomycetota bacterium
CCATGGGGATGAGCAGCGGGAAGTACGCGTTCTCGTGCCCGGTCTCCTTGAACATCGCGTCGAGTCGAGCCTGCAGCAGTTCCCAGATCCGGTAGCCGTACGGGCGGATGACCATGGTGCCCTTCGACGGGCCGCGGTCAGCCAGCTCAGCTTTGAGTACCAGCTCGTTGTACCAGGCCGAGAAGTCCTCGCTCTGGGGCGTGACGCCGAAGTCGCGGGATCGTTGCAGCCTGCCGCTCGTACTCATAGGGCGGCACCCTACCGCTGCTGCCGCTCAAGAGCCGGTTCGCGGGCTCCATCTGACGGTCGGCCTCGAACCCCGGCCCTGGTTGCTACTGGCCGCCCCCGACCCGCTCCTTGATCTCCTCCGGGTACTCCGGGAAGTAGTCGGCGATCGTGGGAAGCTCGAACTCTGCTTGGATCGACTCTTTGGGCTCTCGCTCGAGCAGAAAGCGGAACGACTCGCGCACCAGATCCTGCATGGAGGCGTTCTCCACCCCGAGCCGCTCCATGTAGCTCTCCGGGATGACGACGCGGTGGGTTGACTGCCCCGCCTCGTCGTGGACCTCCACCTGGAACTCACCCGAGCCCACAGGTATGACTTCAATGCTTGCCATCCGTCACCCTCCCCCTCGTGCTCAGGCTAGCGGCCAACTTGAGCCGAGCGCTTGAGCGGATAGCGTCCTGCAGGGCTGGCACCGGACGCTGCGGCGGGAGACCGGAGGAGCAGTCTTGACCGCGGCCTCAGGCGCCGGCTGGGCTTGCCCGAACCCCCCCGGACGACTGCGCCCCGCGGTCAGGAGAGATCGACGTACCGCGAGATGATGTCGAGGATGCCGCGGTAGGTCGCATCCGAGCTCGACCGGTACGCGGCGATTTCCTCCACGAAGCTTGCCGCGGCTTGCTCGGCTCCAGACAGCTCGAGGGTCTTCTCGACGTCGAACACGAGCGCGTCGACGCTTCCGTTGACCGCCGACAGTGGGCACCTCAGCCGCATGGCCGTCGCTGAACTTCTCAATGCGTCACTCCCCCGTGTCCAGGGCTCAGTATCGCGCAGCCTTCGCTGCATGCCTTGCAACCTCGATCGCCTGGGGAAGGAGCCGAGCGTGCTCGCTATCGTTCCGCTTCTGCGCTCATTGGACATATTCGACGTCATGTCGGTCTTCTCCTTCTGTGAGGTGCAGGTGCCCAACCGGGGGCCTTATCTCGAGGCGAGTCCCGACCGCGGCTCCACATGGCAGGATGCGCATCCGACCAAGTCGTGGGGAGCGAGGAGGCGCGGATGTCGGCGTCGGGCGGCGGGAAGGCGATCGTCGCCGCATTCCTCGCCAACCTCGGCGTCGCCGTGGCGAAATTCGTGGCTTTCCTGGCCACCGGCGCGGCATCGATGCTGGCCGAGACCATCCACTCCGTGGCCGACGCCTCGAACCAAGGACTTCTGCTCCTCGGCCGCCGTCAGGCCCGACGCGAAGCGACGCCCCAACATCCGTTCGGCTTCGGGCGTGAGCGCTACTTCTGGGCCTTCGTCGTCTCCGTGGTGCTGTTCGCGCTCGGGGGGCTGTTTTCGATCTTCGAAGGCGTCGAGAAGATCCGTCATCCTCACGCGCTGGAGTCCACCGCCTGGGCGGTTGGGGTGCTCGCAGTCGCCATCGTCCTCGAGGGTATCTCGCTGCGAACAGCGGTCGTTGAGGCGAACGAGGCTCGCGGTGAGCGGTCGTGGTGGGCGTTCGTGCGCCAGGCGAAGACCCCGGAGCTGCCGGTTGTGCTGCTCGAGGACCTCGGAGCCCTTCTCGGCCTCGTGTTCGCGCTCGTCGGCGTCGTGCTCGCCGTGCTCACCGGCGAGTCGCGCTTCGACGCGCTCGGCTCGATCGCCATCGGGGCGCTGCTCACCATCATCGCGATCGTTCTAGCTGTTGAGATGAAGGGCCTGCTCATCGGCGAGTCGGCCGCACCTGCCGACCTCGCCACCATCCGCGAGGCGATCGAGGCGGGGCCGAACGTGCGCAGGCTCATCGAGCTCCGCAGCCAGCACCTCGGTCCCGACGAGTTGCTCGTCGGAGCGAAGGTCGAGCTCGACGGTCACCTCACGTTCGAGGAGGTGGCCCAGGCCATTGACGCAACGGAGCGGGAGGTGCGCCAGCGCGTCCCGGTCGCCTTCCTCTACATCGAACCGGACCTCTACGACCCCGGATACCGATCTGGCGCGCGTGGCGGTGAGCGGCGCTCCGCAGGAGCGCCGCGAGAGGAGCGGTCTTAGGTCCCCTAAGACGGTGACGGTGGTGGTCTCAGTTCAGTAGCCGAAGCGGCCGAGACGACGAGGGTCGCGCTGCCAGTCGCGGGCAACCTTCACCCGCACGTCGAGGAAGACCTTCGTGCCGAGCAGGGCTTCGAGCTCCTCCCGTGCCGCCTTGTTCGCCTCCCGCAGCACCTGCCCGCCGCGGCCGATGACTATTCCCTTCTGGCTGTCGCGCTCCACGAAGATGCTTGCGTAGACCTCGAGCAGACCCTCACGCTCCTCCAGCTCGTCGACCACGACTGCGATGGAGTGGGGAACCTCCTCGAAGACGCGCGTGAGGTACTTCTCGCGCAGGATCTCTGCCATGAGCTGGCGTTCCGGCTGATCGGTGAGCACCCCGGCGGGGAAGAGCCGCGGTCCCTGCGGCACGTGGGAGGCGAGCACGTCGACGAGGTGCTCGACGTTGAAGCCCGTCACCGCTGAGGTCGGGACGATCTCCGCCCAGTCCCCGAGCTCAGCGGCCTGAGCGAGGACGGGGAGGAGTTCGCTCTTGTTGACCCGATCCTCCTTGTTGGCGACGCAGAGGATCGGCGCGTGGGCCCTGGCCAGTTGCTCGGCGATGAAGACGTCTCCCCGGCCTATGCCCGCGGCGACGTCCACGATGAAGCAGATGACGTCGACCGTCCGCCAGGTCTGCTGTACGAGCTCGTTCAGGCGGCGGTTCAGAAGGGTTCGAGGCTTCGTCACGCCCGGGGTATCCACGAAGACCAGTTGGAGGTTCTCGCGGGTGACCACGCCGCGGATGACGTTGCGGGTCGTGCCCGGCACCGGCGTGACGATGGCGACCTTCGCGCCGACCATCGCGTTCAGAAGCGTGGACTTTCCGACATTAGGCCGCCCCGCGAGACAGACGAAGCCTGAGCGGTGGCCCTCGGGCAGCTCTTCTTCGGCAGCCGAGAGGATGGCCTCGAGACTGAGCTCGGTCACGAGTCCGCGTACCCCTCGGGACGCGTGACTCGTGGCACTCCCTCAGTGAGTTTCGGCACGTCTCTCGCGTCTGCTGGTCAATACAGGGTCGATGGCCGAACTCGTCCACGTTCGCCCACACAATCGTAGCGACAGCGTCAGAGTCGTCTGGCCCCCGTCCGCCCCCCTGACTTGTGGACGAGGACTCCTCGGTCAGCTTGGCGACGCTTGCCGCGTCGCACGAACTCAGTTGTCTGTCTGCAAAAGGTGGCGTACAGGGAGTCCGGGTGGCGGTTCCGCTGGCGCCTACGCTCGCCAGTCCACGGGGGGCAACTGATCGAGCTCATTCTCCGGGTCCCCGAAGCCTTGGGCGAGTCGGCGGGGCCCGAAGGGGTGTGGGAGCAGCTGCCGGATCGACGTGACGAGGGGACGCCCTCCGTCGCCGCTGCTATAGACGATCGCGTCGGGACCGAACTCGAAGATGACCTGGCGGCATGCCCCGCACGGGGGGCAGGGATCGTCGCCGTCGCCCACCACCGCCAGGGCCACCACCGGCACCTGCAGGCCACCAGCAGCGTAACTGTGCAGAGCCACCCGCTCGGCGCAGACGCTCAACGAGTAACTGGCGTTCTCGATGTTCGCGCCCTCGAAGACTCGCCCGTCCTCGAGGGCGACCGCTGCGCCGACGCGAAACCCCGAATACGGGGCGTAGGCGCGCTCTCGAGCCGCCCGGGCGCGACGCAGCAGATCCGCCTCGTCCAAAGCCGCGCCCGGCTCGCTCGCCCCCCTCACCGACTCGCATTTCTCTCGGCCCTGACGCTCTCCTCGGCGGCAGCAGGTGTGACGAGAACCTTTCTGACCCTTCGCCCTTGCACCCGCTCGGCCACGAGCGTTATGCCATCGACCCGCACCGCCTCGCCGGGCTGGGGAACGCGTCCGAGCAGGCCGATGAGCAAGCCACCGACGGTGTCCCAACCCTCGTCCTTGGGGAGGTCGGCGCCGAGCAGTTCGTTGAGGTCGTGGACGGTGAGACGGGCGCTCACCCGCAGACCTCCCTCCTCGAGCCGCATGACGGGCGGTTCCTCGTGGTCGAACTCGTCGACGATCTCGCCGACGATCTCCTCGAGGATGTCCTCGATCGTCACGAGCCCGGCCACGGCACCGTGCTCGTCAACGACGATCGCGAGGTGGACCTTCTGCTGCTGCAAGTCGCGCAGCAACTCGTCGGCGCGCTTCGACTCGGGGACGAAGGTTGGCTCGCGCAGCAGTTCCGTCCATGCTCCCGCATCCGCACCTCGGCAGAGGCGCTCAAGCAGGTCCTTGGCATAAACGACCCCGATGACGTTGTCACGACTGTCGCGCCAGACCGGTAGGCGTGAATAGCCGCTCGTGATCGTAGTGTCGAGGACCTGCTCGAAGCCCGCGTCCGCGTCGACCATCACCATGTCGAGGCGGGGAACCATGATTTCGCGGCAGACCGTGTCGCCCAGCTCGAAGATCGAGTGGATCATCGCCCGCTCGTCTTCTTCGAGCTCGACCTCCTCCTCGTCCTCGGTGCCCATGAGTCGGCGCAGCTCCTCATCCGAGGAAAAGGGACCCGCGCCGGCATGCCGTACGAGGGTGCCGCCGGCAGCCACGAGTCCGCGCGCCAGCGGTTGCAGAACCCGAGTCAGCCACGCGACTATCGGGGCGATGCGAAGACCCACTCGCTCGAGGCGGGGGAGCGTATAGGTTCGCGGCGCCACCTCAGCAAGCGTGAAGCTCACGAGCGTGAGCAGCGCCGCGGCAAGGGTCACCGACCAGCCACCGCCTGCCGCTGCGATGACCGCGAGCACGCTAGCGGCCGACACCCGAGCCACCACCGTCAGCAGCAGAACAACGTTGAGCCCCCGGGCCGGGTGCTCGACGAGCCAGAGCAGTTGCGCTGCCCCCGGCTCGCCGGCCTCGTTGAGCCGCAACGCGCGGAGGACCCCCAGGCGGGTCAGCACCGTCTCCGAGGCACCGAGGAAGCCGGTGACGGCGACCAGGACCACGACAGCGACGAGCCCGGTGATGGAGAGCAAGCTCAAGCTCACCCGACCACTACCGTCGCCGTCTTCGGAGACCTAAGACGGGTCCTCTCGCGCCGCTCCTGCGGATCGCCGCTCACTGAGTCCCCTCGCCCCCCTGGTCGACGCGGTCGCCGAGATCGCCTTCCGAGCGGAGGCGGCGGAAAGAGTCGAGCAAACGTTCCGTGAGAGCGAACATCTCCCGTTCGTCATCAGGGACCGCATGGTCCATGCCGAGCACGTGCAAGATGCCATGGATCACCAGGATCCGCAGCTCTTCCCGGACCTCGTGGCCACTTCCGACCGCCTGGCGTTCGGCCACGACCGGGCAGAGCACCACGTCACCGAGCACGGCGGGGACGCCGGGCGGGGTCTCGCCAGGCTCGTCAATGGGGAATGCGAGCACGTCGGTCGGCTCCGACTTGCCCATGTGGTGGGCGTTCAGTGCTGTGATGGCCTCTTCATCGACGAGCAGCAGCGACAGCTCCATATCCGGCGGGACACGTCGCTCGCGCAGCACGTGACCCGCGAGGCTGGCGAGGTCGTCCGCATCGACGGGCCGGTCCTGCTCGTCGGCGACGAAGACAGCCATGTGCTAGGTGCTCTCCCGTGCCTCGCGTCTCGCCGGGTGTGGCCTCTGCTGCCGGTCCCCACGCCGCGGTCGATGCGACCCGTTGCCCAGCGATGCGTCGGCCTGCTCCTCGTCACGCCGTTCGTAGGCTTCCACGATCTTCTGCACTATGGGATGGCGAACGACGTCGCCTGCACCAAGCTCGCTGAACGCGACCCCCTCGATCCCGGGCAGAATCTGGCGTACCACCTTCAGTCCCGATTGCCGGCCCGACGGCAGGTCGACCTGCGTGACGTCTCCGGTGACGACCGCCTTGGAACCGAAACCTATGCGCGTGAGGAACATCTTCATCTGCTCGGGAGTCGTGTTCTGCGCCTCGTCCAGCACGATGAAGGAATCGTTCAGAGTCCGTCCGCGCATGTACGCCAGTGGAGCCACCTCGATCGTGCCTCGTTCGATGTAGGTGACAAGGTCCTCCGCCTCGAGCATGTCGTGAAGCGCGTCCCAGAGCGGCCGCAGGTAAGGGTCGATCTTCTCCTGCAGCGTCCCGGGCAGATAGCCGAGGCTCTCACCGGCCTCCACTGCCGGGCGCGTGATGATGAGCCGGTTGACCTCCTTCGCGCGCAACGCCTGCACAGCCGCTGCCATGGCGAGGTAGGTCTTGCCGGTCCCTGCCGGACCGATGCAGAAGGTCACGACGTTGCCCCGGATCGCGTCGAGGTAGCGCTTCTGTCCCAGGGTCTTCGGCCGAATGGACCGGCCGCGGTGAGTGAGCGCCGCGTGGGCGAGCACCTGCGATGGTCGCTCTGGTTCTCCCGCTTGGAGCATGCGGATGGTCTGACCAACGACGCTCCGGTCGAGACCGTGGCCCCGGCCGAGCAGGAGGATGAGCTCCTCGAAAAGCCGAGCGACGCGATCGACCTCGCTCGGCTCGCCCGTGATCGTGATCTCGTTACCACGGACGTGGATCGTGGCGTGGAAGGCGTCCTCAACGAGGCGAAGGAGCTCGTCCCGTGTGCCGAGCAGCGCCACCATCGAGTGCTCGCCAGGGACGAACACCTTCACGGACGTGAACCCAGGGACGTCGGAAGCGGACGGAGAAGACTGAGGGGTGCTGGCCAAGATGGTGTACGGGCTCCTTGGAGGCGTGCAAGACGGCGCGGCGAGTGTATCGCCGGGCTCTGCTGTCGGCTCCCCAACTATGTCGCCCCCAGGTGATCCGGGCTATCGGCTCAGACTGGGGCGCCGGACGGATTTCATCCGACGCTGTCGGAGTCAGGCAGCTCGTTACCGAAAGCGTCGAAGCGTCGCCTGCCACACGCACAGGTTTCTGGGCCGCCGCGTGCCCGCTTCAGCGCGGCCCCGAATGTCGGAAGCGACACCGCGCCCGGAGGGGTTGAGGCCGCGCCTTGGCTGGATTCGTCCGGTCTCAGCTCGCCGCAGCGCGGACAGCGGACGACGTTGCGCGATTCCATGCGATCCCTCCCAGCTCCCGCCTTGCCAGACTACCGCCTGGTCCATCAGGTCATGATCCCTCCCGTCGCCGTCTTAGGCGACCTAAGACGGCTCCTCTCGCATCGCTCCTTCGGAGCAGCGCTCACGCACCATCCCCGTCGCCGTCTTAGAAGGCCTAAGACGGCTCCTCTCGCGTCGCTCCTTCGGAGCGCCGCTCACATGCGCCCCGTCGCATAGGCGATCGCAGCGCAGGCCGCGAAGGCGGCATGCTCGGTGCGCAGCACGCTAGGCCCGAGAGTGACCGCCTCGAGTCCACTGCGACGCCAGCACTCGACCTCGGGTTCCGTCCAGCCCCCTTCGGGCCCGATCGCGACTGCCACCTCACTCGTGCCTGGTGCGAGGGCGGCAAGCCCAGCAGCGAGGGAGGTCGACGCGCCGACGTGGGCGACAATGCCGCCGATGTGGGGATGGTGGAGGCTCGCCGCAGCGGCTTCGACGTCGAGGAGTTCGGACACCACTGGGAGCCATGCGCGGCGCGACTGCGCCGCGGCGGCCCGCGCCACTGCCATCCAGCGGCGGTGGGCGCGCTCCCTCTTCTCGGCTCCCAGACGCACGACGGACCGTTCCGCCGCCACCGGGGTAAGGCGCTCGATGCCGAGTTCGACGAGGGATTGAATGACCTCGTCGAACTTCCGACCCTTTGGCAAGGCCTGTAGGACGTGAAGAAGAGGCAGGGAAGGCTCTCGAGCCTCGGGTCCTTCGATCAGCCGGACGGTGCCCGGTGTGTCCAGACGCGCACGCCAGACGCGCCCCTGGCCGTCGCAGACCTCGAGCGGGTCGCCCGGCCGGAGCCGCACGACGCTGCACAGGTGGTGGGCATCGTCAGGAGCAAGCGGCACGATCTCGCCTGTGATCGCTTCGCGCTCCAGAAATACGAAGGGCGCTGCACTGCTCAGCGAAACGCCTCGCGGAGTCGGTGGAAAAGTCCGCGCCCCGACGGTGGCACGTTCTCGCCGCGCAACTCGGCGAAGCGACGCAGGAGTTGCTCCTCCTCGTCGGACATGGCCTGCGGCACCTCGACATTGACGCGTACGTGGAGGTCGCC
>JALYGD010000223.1 GCA_030777265.1 Actinomycetota bacterium
GAGGCCTCAGCAGGACGAAAGCAGTCAAGTGGGTCGACACTGAGCAACATGAGATCGATGCGCGAGAGCGTGCGGTTCTTCGGGTCCTTTCTGGCCCATCCGCTTCAGGTAGGAGCGATCGTTCCTACGAGCCGGCGAACGGTCCGGCACATGCTGGACATGGCGGACGTCGCCGCTGCCCTTTCGGTAGCGGAGTTCGGCGCGGGAACGGGCGTTTACACGTCGGAGATCCTGCAGCGGGCTGCTCCCGACGCTCGGGTGCTGGCCTTCGAGATCGACCCCGTCCTCGCCTCGAAGCTCTCGGCCCGATTCGAGGATCGGCGGCTACAAGTCGTCAACGACTCGGTGGAGCGGGTGGAGGACTACCTCGACGGTTCCAAGATCGACATCATCGTCTCCTCTCTGCCATTTACGTCCATGCCGAAGCAGGTCAAGCGGACCATCCTCGAGCAGGTGACCCGCATCCTGCATCCCGATGGCGTGATGCTCGTGATCCAGTACTCGACGCTCCTGCAGGGTGACCTGCGACGGAGGTTCGCCTCGGTCAGACGGCGTGCTTCGCTCTTGAACGTCCCGCCCGCGTTCCTCTTCGCCTGCCGCGCACCGATCGAGGAGACATCGGGCTCATGATCACGAGGCGTAGTTGGAGGTCGGCGAGGCGCTCGGTGCTGGTGCCGCTCGCGGTCGGAGTCGTACTCCTCCCGACGAGCCGACGGGGCGCGGTCATCGCCTTCGCCTTGGCCGGATCGGTGCTGGCGTTCTTTCGCGACCCTGCTCGTCGGCTCGACCACGACCCGGGCCTCGTCTACGCGGCTGCCGACGGGGTCGTCACAGCGGTCGAAGCGGTCCCCTCGCCCTGGATCGACGAGGGTGACTCGCTGAGAATCGCCACGTACCTGTCGCTCCGCAACGTTCACGTCAACCGCAGCCCCATCGAAGGTACGGTGACGGTCATCGAGGAGCGAGCCGGGGGGTTCACGCCGGCGTTCTTGGCCAAGGCAGGTGCCAAGAACCGCCAGAACCGGATCTGCATCGACGGTCCTTCGGGACGGGCGTTGGTCGTCCAGGTGGCCGGCATCCTCGCCCGCAGGATCTCGAGATGGGTGGAGGTCGGCGAGAGCGTCGAGGCCGGGCAGCGGATCGGCCTCATCCACTTCGGGTCCCGTACCGACGTTCTCGTTCCCGCGTGTGCTGCCGTCCCGCTCGTCGGCCTGGGGGACCGGGTACGTGCCGGGGTCACGCCGCTGGCCCTCTACCACAAGCCCGCCCGCCCGGGCCTCCGTCCCGTCCCGCACAAGCGCCGTGGGGGTGTCGCATGAGAGCGCCGGCGAAGTACCCGATGAGGCAGTTCTTGCAGCTGTCCAACCTTGCTACCAGCGGGAACCTGGCCGCGGGCTTCCTGTCCCTGCTCTTCATCTCTCACGTCGAACTCGGTTGGGCTGCCGTTTTCGTGGTGGTCAGCGGGGTGCTGGACGCCATCGACGGGCCGGTGGCCCGCGCCACCGGAGCGCAAAGTCAGTTCGGTTCCAACCTCGACTCTCTCGCCGATCTGGTCTCGTTCGGGGTAGCTCCCGCCTACGCGACCTATGTCGGTTCATTGCACGACCTGACCGGTGTCGGTGCTGCCGTCTGCCTCGGCTTCGTGCTCTCCAGCGCCTGGCGGTTGGCCCGCTTCCCGCTGTGCAAGGACCCGCACTATTTCGTCGGTTGTCCAGTCCCGGTCGCGGGGGTGCCCGTCATGCTCTTGGCGGCCCTCGGTCCGCACCCGTTCGTATCGCTGACGGCAGTTCTGGCTCTGAGCCTGCTCATGGTCTGCACGCTGCCGGTGCCGACGTTCGCCCATCTCCGAACCCTCGAGATTCGGTGGCCTGGCTCCACGTCTGGCACGGCACGACGGACAGGAGCCGGCCTGGGGCAGGCGGATGAGAAGGGTGGCCGACGCCCACCCCTGTTGACGCGCCCGCCTCGCCCTCATCGATCGGCACGTCGCGGGAGGCCGGGCCGACGTCGGGTCGGTCGACGTATCAGGCGCCAACGCCGCGAAGCAGCCTAGTCGAGGCATTGTCCGATCCGACTCAGGGGGGCGGTTGCGAGCCGGCTGCCGCGTCGAATGGCGGAGGCCGGTAGAGCGGGCTAGGTCCGCCACCCGATGCGCGGTCCGCCACTTCCTGCCCCCCTCTGCTGGCTTTGTACCCCCGGTGGGATTCGAACCCACACTGTCACGATTTTGAGCCGTGCGCCTCTGCCGGTTGGGCTACGGGGGCGTGTTGACACACTGCACTGTGTCGCTATACCTGCCTCGGTTCCTGCTACACCACGTCTCAGTCTGGGCATGGCAGTTCCGACACAGGATACGGAGGTTCTCGAGACGGTTGTCACGCCGGTCGCCGTTCACGTGATCGAGTTGAAGCGGAGCAGCCGATCTTGCCACTCCGCGGATCCCGCACATCTCGCGCCATCCAATTGCGCGGCCTGCTAGCGTACGCCGGCCACTGGGGTCCGGGCGTCGGGCCGAGCCAGTGTGCTTTGGGGCGAAGCCAGTCGAGGTCGCGATGTCGAAGACGCATGACTCCGTCCGCACGGAGCTG
>JALYGD010000224.1 GCA_030777265.1 Actinomycetota bacterium
GGCATGGCCTGGGGGCTTGTTCCCCGTCTTCTTCGCCGCGGGCCACCTCGACCTGTCCAGGGTCGGGCTGCTGACCGCCACCGCCGGCCGTCTGGGGCACCGTCCAGCTCGCAACCGGGGCGCTGTCGGACCGGATCGGTCGCAAGTGGCTCATCGCCGCCGGCCAGCTCGCCGGAGCTGCCGGTCTGCTGTCCCTCGCCGCCGGCGACACGTTCGCCACCTGGGCCGCCGGCAGTGTCCTGTTCGGTGCCGGTACCGCGATGGCCGTACCCGACCCTGATCGCAGCCGTCAGTGGCGTCGCCCACCCCAGCTGGCGCGGCGCCGCCGTCGGGGTCTACCGGCTGTGGCGCGACATCGGTTTCGCCGTCGGCGCCGTCCTGGCCGGCGTGCTGGCCGCCTCTACTCGATCGCCGCCGCGATCGTCGTCGTCGCCCTGGTCACAGCGCTCAGCGGCATCGACGTCTCCCTACGATGCGCGAGACGCTTCACCGACCCCCGCTCACCGCGCTGGCGACAACTCTGACGCAGCAGCGGGGGCGGCATCCGGGACGGTCACACGCTGCTGGCTGATACCACCACATCGTCATGCACGTCGTCATGGCGCAGCAAGACCCGGAGACGCGCGTCGCAGAGGCCGCCCATATCCACGGCTACGGAATGGTGATGGACCTTCGGCGGCCCCCCGAACCGAGCAACGCGCTCGTCCGACGACTCGTCAACGTGGATAGGCCACGTGATAACGATGAACGGGTGTGAGGCGACGAGTTCGCGTCATGGGCGCATGCAACTGCTCATGTCCGTTGCTGCGATCTCACTCTCATCGTCGAGGTTGTCAGGCGTCGGTTCCTGGTGTCGCGCCCAGCCAGCCTCCCAACATCAGCTTGCTGGCGAGACCATGTCATCATCGAGCATCAGCCAGCCTGGGGACCACCGAGAGTAAGATCTGCGGCACGTCTGGTCTGCCGTTCGCCAAGGACGTGCCGGGAGGGTCGACGAGCTAGGCACCGACGTCCACGCCGATCACTCCTGTTGGGGCTTCACCACGAGCTGGGCACCTCGGCCGCTGTCCTCCACGTCGATCATGCTCTCGGCGAGCGGTCCGGCGACCTCCTCGGAGACGTAGAGCTCCATGCCGGCCTCCTCGGTGACTTTATCGCCTTCGGCCGGACCCTCGACGAACCCCACGGCGAGGCTGGTCTGGCCGCCCGGTCCGGCCTGGGCGGACACCCGGACGCCGTAGTCGTCGGGGATGTCCTGCTCATCTCGAGCCTGCTGCAGTACGTCGGCGGCGGACTGGGAGAGCTGGAGCACAGTGACCTCGCACATCGCGGACCAACCACCCTACAGGCAACGGGGACCGACGCGACGGACGGACGACGGCGCGAGTGCTACTCGGACGCCGTGGGTGATCGTCGGACGCCCCTGGCGCACGAGCCCAGGCGCTGCACCAGCGGGTCGCAGGGGTGGCGCCAGCCCGCTGACGAGGTCGCCGCCGCCGAAGGCGACCGTCGCCCTCAGGAAGCGCGCCGGCTGAGAGGGACGGGGGTTGGGGAAGCGGGCAGCGGGTCAGCCATCGCCACCTGTGTCTCCCTTCTCCTCCGAGCCGCGGGTGCAACTCAAGCGGGGGCCGGTGTCGCGGGAACGAACGCATGGTTACCGGCGGCGCTCAGCGGAACGACTTCTCAGCGGCGAACGCGAGGAGCACCAGAGGAGCGCCTGGCGGCCGCGCTCAGAGGTCGACTCCGACGACTACGAGAAGCGCAGGATCGGCCAACCCGCTGTGCGGGCCGCTTGCCGGAGGTGGCGGTCGGGGTTGACCGCTACGGGCCGACCGCAGGCGGAGAGCAGGGGGAGGTCCGAGGCGCTGTCGGAGTATGCCGACGCGTTGGCAAAGTCGACGTTGCCAAGCTCGGCGAGCAGCCGTTCGAGCTTTCCGGTCCCATAGCAGAAGGGCCCGGAGAGCCGGCCGGTGAGGCGTCCGCCGACGACTTCGGGTCGCGTCCCCACAGCCCGGTGGGTTCCCAGCTGTGTGGACACGGCCTCGACGAGCTCCTGCGGGCCGGACGAGAGCACGACGCAGAAGTGGCCGGCGTCGAGGTGGTGACGCACGAGCCAGCGCCCGGCCGGGTAGAGGCGAGAGGCGAGTTCGGGACCCAAAGTCCCGACCACCGAAAGAAGGGCGGCGTGCTCCCTGCCGGCGGCGACGGACAGCAGGCTTTCGCGCAGACGGGAGATGCGAGCGTCGCCGAGCCCAGGCGGGAGAAGAACGGGCCCCACAGGACGTGGCGGAGAAGGTGGCGGCGCTCGATCACCTTTTGGCGGACGAGGGCACGGCCCAAACAGACCAGGCTCGAGCCAGGGAACAGCGTGCGGTCGAGGTCGAAGATGGCAACGTGGTAGCCGCCCTGGCCGGCGATCGGAGAGACGCGCGGCGATCGGAGCTCGACCTCGCTCTTCATGGGGCGATGCTGCCCGACGACCTGAAACGACGGGTTACGTCACGACGCCTCCCGGATGAAACTTGCGCGAAGCAAGCTCATCCTCCGAGTTCGCCGCCCGTTCACCGAGGATCGCCGAGCCGTCGGGCGCCCCCCCGGCGCTCGACCGGGCGCCACGCTGGCCAACTGGGTCACGGACGCAGGGGAACAGGCCCCAGACCGTCTTGCTCCAGTTAGGGAGCTATTTCGATGGACGTCGAGGCAAAGGGTAGACAGCTAGTTCGAAGCGTGTCAAGATAGACTCATGTCGAAACAGTCGAGTGAGTGGTTGTCCTGCTGCACGCCGCTGGCGGGCAACCCTCTGTCCCCGGAGGAGGCGGCCCAGCTGGCGGGAGTGCTCAAAGCCCTCGCAGACCCGGTGCGGCTGCGCATCGTCTCCCTGGTGCTGGCACACCAAGGGGGGGAGGCGTGTGTGTGCGAGCTCACCCCCGAGTTCGACCTCACCGGCCCCACGCTCTCGCACCATTTGAAGGTGCTCTACGAGGCAGGCGTGCTGGATCGCGAAAGGCGGGGCACCTGGGTCTACTACCGCGCGGTGCCCGGGCTGCTGGCCCGGCTCGGTGAACTACTGGCCCCCCCGGCGCCGGTGAGCGCGAACGTGTGAGCCGCGGCGTGGCCCGCCAAGCCTTGGCGGAGTTCCTCGGAACCGCCTTCCTGCTCATGGCGGTGGTCGGCTCGGGCATTGCGGCGGCGCGGCTCAGCCCCGGCCACGCCGGCTGCAGCTGCTGGAAGCAGCAGTGGTGACCGGTGCCGCCTTGAGCGCGATCATCCTGGCGGTCGGGCCTGTCTCGGGCGCGCATCTCAATCCCGCCGTCACGCTGGCCGCGCGACTGCTGTGAGGGTTGAGCGACCGCGAGCTGGGCGTGTCGCACAGCTGGCCGGTGGGGCGGCGGGCACGCTCTTGGCCAACCTGATGTTCGACCTGCCCGCGATCAGCATCGCCGCCACCTCCCGCACCGGCGCCGGACAGTGGCTGGGGGAGGCCGTGGCAACCTTTGGACTGCTGCTGGCGATCTTCGGCATGGTCCCGCTCGGGCGCAGTGCAGACGGTGGCCTTCGCGGTGGGTGGCTACATCGCCGCGGCCTACTTCTTCACCTCCTCCACCAGCTTCGCCAACCCCGCCGTGACGGTGGCACGGACTCTCAGCGACACGGCGGCCGGTTCAGCCCGGCGCACGCGCCCGCGTTCCTGGCAGCCCAGCTGCTGGGTACGGCGGCGGCCGTGGTGGGGGTACGACTGCTCTACCCGGCGGTGGAAGAGGTCGCCGAGGAAGTGGTCCTCCCTCACCCGCCCGAGGAGGTCCAGGTATGAGCCCGCTGAGCTCACACGCGTCTGTTCCGATCATCGGCGCGTTGGCCCGCGAGTTCACCGGAGTGCTCTCGGGCGAAACCATCGCCGTGCTCGTGACCGACGCGGCCCACCGTTACGACAACGCCGTCTATACCGCGTTCATACCCACCCTGGTGCACCGCTCCCCCCGCGGACGGCTGCTGGCCACCGCCCATCTGGAAGGACCCCTGATGAAGACGAAGCCCTCGGTGCTGTTCGTGTGCGTGCACAACGCCGGCCGCTCACAGATGGCGGCCGCGCTGCTGGACCACTACGCCCAGGGCCGGGTGGAGGTGCGCTCCGC
This sequence comes from Actinomycetota bacterium, assembly GCA_030777265.1. Taxonomy (GTDB): domain Bacteria; phylum Actinomycetota; class Nitriliruptoria; order Nitriliruptorales; family JAHWKO01; genus JALYGD01. Next base: position 4,134 of record JALYGD010000224.1, read on the forward strand.
CGGTTCCGCCCCCGCCGCTACCATCCACCAAGGCGTCAAGGAGGCGATGGCTGAACAGGGCATCTCCCTCGACCAGGCCTTCCCCAAGCCCTTGACCGCCGAGATCGTCGAGACCTCCGACGTGGTTGTCACCATGGGATGCGGCGACGCTTGCCCGGTGTATCCGGGCAAGCGTTACCTCGACTGGGAGCTCGACGACCCCGCCGGCAGGAGCCTGGAGGACGTGCGCCCCATCCGCGACGAGATCGACCGACGCGTGCGTGCACTACTGGGCGAAGTCATCAGCGCGCCGACAGTCTGATGCGCCTCCAGCCGCCGGCGTCAGCACGTGAACCGACGGCGCCTGCGGCCCGAAGTGGCCCGCCTGTTAACCCCAGGGCTGGATGGATCGACGTTCGGCGGCAACCCACTGGCCTTGCAACGCGGCCAACGACTGGCCGAGCTAGCTCATCGAGGAGGTCGTCGAGGTAGCACTCGAGACCCTCGTCTTCGACGTCAGGCGGGACGACGAGATCGTGTACGAGACGCACCAGGCGGGGATCCGTAGAGGGCCCAGTGCA
>JALYGD010000225.1 GCA_030777265.1 Actinomycetota bacterium
CCCCTATCAGGTGAACAAGTCCGCGTTGCTCGCGAAGATCGCTGGGCTCGTGCAGGCGCGCAAGCTCGAGGAGATCCGCGACCTCCGGGACGAATCCTCCCGGGACGGCATGCGCGTCGTCATCGAGTTGAAGCGTGGCGAGGATTCCGCCGCGGTGCTCGCGAAGCTCTTCGACCTCACCGAGCTGCGCACGAACTTCAACGTCAACACGGTGGCACTCGTCGACGGGGCGCCGCGCACCCTGGGACTGCGCGAGTGTCTGCTGGCCTATATCGCCCATCAACGTGGGGTCCTGACCCGCCGGACCAGGCACCGTCGGGAGAAGGCCGCCGCCCGTGCCCACATCCTCGAAGGGCTGTTGAAGGCGCTCGACCACCTCGACGAGGTCATCGCGCTCATCCGCGCCGCGGAATCCGCGGAAGGCGCAAAGCACGAGCTCATCTCCCGCTTCGAGCTCACCGAGACGCAGGCGCAGGCAGTGCTCGACATGCAGCTGCGGCGCCTCGCTGCCCTCGAGCGCAGCCGCCTGAGGGAGGAGTATGACGGGCTGCTGCGGCTCATGGCCGAGCTCGACGCCATCCTCGCCGACCCCGCCAGGCTCGACGGCCTGTTGGAGCAGGAGCTGAGCGCGCTCAAGCGCGCTCACGCCACCCCACGTCGCAGCCGTCTCGTTGCGCCGGGCATCTCCGCTGGGGACGTCCTCGCCGGAGGGTCGCGGGCCGGGTTCGACGCCCAACCGCTCACAGTCTTCGTCACCGCCGGCAGCTACCTCAAACCGATTCCCCGCAGGCGCACGAGCCCCGCGCACCAGCAAGCACAGGACCGAGCCGTCGCCGTCCTCCGTTGCACCACCCATGACAGCCTTCTACTGGTCGATGAGCAGGGCACGGGGTACCGGGTCGACCTTGCCGACGTGCCGGTCGTACGTGCTCGTGACCGGGGCACGCCGGTATCCCAGGTCCTCGGCGAGGCGCCGGCCGCCCGGCTGGTCGGCGCCGTCGTCCTGACCGACGCCCCCGACGTCACCCTGGTCACCGTGTCGGCGCAGGGCCAGGTGAAGCGGACCCCGGTCTCCGAGTACGACTCCCGCACCTGGTCGGGGCAGGCAGCGGGCCTGAAAGAGGGCGACCGGATCGCGGCGGTTGCGACCTGCCACGACGACGACGAACTCCTCGTCGCGCACAGCGGCGGCCTTGTCATCCGCTTTTCCGCTGAGGACGTGCGCCCCATGGGCCGTACCGCGACCGGTGTGATCGCCATGGACATACCGCCCGGGGAGACCGTCGTCAGCCTCACCGTCGCCAGCGACCCTGGGGACAGCACTGGGTACGTGGTCACGGTCGCCGCCGACGGCACCGCGAAGCGCACGCCGCTCGGCGAGTATCCGGTGCGAGGACGGGGAGGCAAGGGTGTGCAGACCGGAGTGAGGCGGCTGCTCTGGTGCGGGATCGAGGCGGACCTCCACGTCCAAGCGGAGCCGCCCGTGGTCGTCCGACCTGTCGAGCTCCCCGAGACTCGCCGTACCGGCAAGGGTCAGCCGCTCGACGTCACAGTCCCGGGACCGGTCGTGCCCGAGTTGGGCTCCCCGCCGACGTAGCAGTGTCACGCTGGTCGCTGCCGCGCGCCGCTACCCTCGCAGAAGCCGACTGCGGGCGTCCGGGCGCTGGGACGCCGGTGGCCGGGCAAGGTGGAGAATGGGGGGGTCATGCAGGAGCGCGTCGTCACCGCTCCATCAGCGCCGCAAGCCCCGGACGACATCGCGCCACGAGCGCTCGGGACGGTCCACTGGTACAGCAGCGAGAAGGGCTACGGCTTCATAGCGGGCGACGATGGCGTCGACCGCTTCGTGCGCTACTCCGAGATCGCGATGGAGGGCTTCAAGGCGCTCACCGAGGGGCAGCGGGTGAGCTTCGAGCTGGGAGACGACGAGCGCGGTCCCGTCGCCCTCGACGTCTGCCCGCTCTGAGGCGTCAGCCGCTCGAGATGCGATGGACGGTGCCGTCGGCGCTGAGGATGTACAGCTCCCCCGCCGCGTCCTGACCGAACGACACGATCCGACCGAGCTCTCCGAAACGGTCGCTGTAGTCGCGCGCCTCCACAGGTCCGCTTCCACGCTTGTAACGGAAGCTCCGCACCCACCCGCCGCAGAGTTCGCCGTAGAAGTACGTACCGGCCAAGGCGGGGATGCGGGTGCCACGGTAGACGTAGCCGCCGATGACGCCGCAGTTGCCGTCGCCTGCCTCGTACTCCAGCACGGGCAGGATGAGCCCCTGTTGCGAGCAGCCCTGCCTGGGACGAAAACAGCGGCTGCCCTCGAGAATGGGCCAGCCGTAGTTCAGTCCGGCGGCGTCGGTGGGAGCGATGTTGATCTCCTCCCACGCGTTCTGACCGACGTCGGCGATGTAGATGAGATCCGCCTCGTGGTCGAATGACAGTCGCCAGGGGTTGCGCAGGCCATACGCCCACACCTCCGGCGCGCCCCGAACTCCGCCATGGCTTCGTGCACCTGCGAAGGGGTTGTCGGGGGGGATGGCGTAGGCTCGCCCACCCTCGCCCGATCGGTCGACGTCGAGGCGCAGGAGCGAGCCGAGCAGGCTCGCGGGGTTTTGCCCGTTGTTGAACCTGTCGCCGGAGCCGCCGCCGTCCCCGAGTGCGAGGTAGAGGTAGCCGTCCGGGCCAAAGGTGACCATGCCGCCGTTGTGGTTGGACGCCGGTTGCTCGACGGTGAGAAGCAGCCGTGCGCTGGTCGGCTCCGCGCGGTTCGGATCGGCAGAAACGTGGTATTCGGCGAGGCGGGTGTCGCCGTCCTCGGCTCCGCTGTAGTGCAGGAACAAGCGACCGTTGCGGCTGTAGTCGGGGTGGAACGCGAGGCCGAGCAGTCCGCGCTCCCCGTCAGTGCGCGTGAGCTCCGAGATGTCGAGAAACGGTTCGAGCAGGATCTCGCCACCTCTGAGGATGAGGATGCGGCCGGAGCGCTCGCCGACGAAGAGCCGCCCATCGCCCGGCACTGGCCCACCCGCCCGGGCCTCCGGCCCGTCCCGCACTGGCCCACCCGCCCGGGCCTTCGGCCCGTCCCGCGGGGCAGTGAGGAACAGGGGGAAGTCGAGGTCGTCAGCGACCGGTTCCAAGGTCAGAGGTGGGGGCGCGACGGGTGGTGGGATGTGCGGTGGCGGCGGTGCTAGCGCTGGTGCGGTTGACGCGGCCTCCGTCGGCTGGACTCGAGGCTGATCACCGTCGGCACAGGCGACGAGTAGGGCCGCGGCGACGGCTAGGACGCTGATGCGTCGCGTCCGTCGGCTCCACAGGGTGGGTCTCACGAGGACTCGTGGAAGTCAGCGTGAACGGCGAGCAGCTCCTCCCATCGGGGATGACGCGTTGGGTGGCCAAGGTCGATCCCGACGAGGTGGCGCGTACGCGGGCCGCCGACGCGGTCGAAGCTGCGAGCGCGTTCGAGTACTGCGACGAGCTCGCTCGTCACGCGCTCGTGCTGGCGGAGGTGCTCTTCCCAGTCGACCACCTCGAACACCTCGGTCATGCGGTGCGGGTGCTCGACGTTTCGGAACAACCCCCAACGCAGCCCCCCCGTCCGGTAGCGATGGGTTCGCAGCTGGCCCATCACAGCGAAGAACTCCGCGACGTCGGCTGGGTCGATCTCCCACTCCGTCACGACCACGACCGGCCCGCCGGCGACCTGGACATTGCCGTGAGGCTTCCTCGCCCAGTCCTCCGCCAGGGAGGGCTCGACGATCTCCGACAGGGCAGGCAGCCTGACGAGACGGGCGGCGAGCCCGACGACGACCGCGGGGGCACAGAAGAGGGCGACGCTGGGCGCCGCTCCGATGATCTCCGCGATGGCCCCGGCGGCGAGCGATCCGAGCGGATAGAAGCCGGTGAAGGCCAGCAGATAGATGCCCATGGCTCGCCCCCGTACCCAGCGAGGGCTGCTCAGCTGAACGGTGGCATTGAGCGTCGCGAGCGTCCATACCCAGAAGAGACCGAGGAGAGCGAGCAGAGCGCCGTTGACCGGCGGGAGCCGCACGAACCCGAAAGCCACTCCTGCAATGCCGAATCCGGTGATGGCCAGGGGAATGACCCAACGTCCGGGTATGAGCTGGCGGGCACGCTCGAGCAGTAGGGCACCAAGCAGGGCGCCGCCTCCGAAGCAGGCGTAGAGGCCGCCATAGCCTCGGGCCCCCAGTCCCAGCGCGTCCTGGGCGACGTTCGGTAGGAGGGTCTGGACGGATGCGGAGGTCAGGGCGAACAGGGAGGTGATGACTACGACCCGCATGATGAGGCCGGTGTGGCGCACGAAACGCAGACCGGTGACCATCGCCTGTCGCACCGGCACAGGGTCCTCGGCGCGGAAAGCGCCTCTGAGGGTCAGGGCGGCGGCGGTCACGAACAGGTAGCTGACCCCGTTGAGGGCGAAGGCGAGGTCAGAGCGTCCAGCACCGACCAGTAGCCCGCCAACGGCGGGCCCCGCGACCCGAGCCACATTGAACGTGCCCGATTGAAGCGATACCGCGTTCGCGACGAGGCCTCGGGGCACGAGGTCGGGGACGGTCGCTTGGAAAGCAGGCAGGTTGATCGCCCCTGCAAGGCCGAGACCGAGACTGAGCACGACGAGCAGGGCGGGGGTGAGCTCGCCGCTGTACTCCAACCGGGCCAGCACAAGGGCGAGCGCCGCGCTCGCGGCGTTCGCCCAGATGAGGATCCCGCGCCGGTCGATGATGTCGGCGAGGGCGCCGGCGGGGATTCCGGCGAACAGACGCGGGATGAACGTGCTCGCTGTGACGACACCGACCATGAAGGGTGATCCGGTCAGTTCGAGCATCACCCAGGACGCCGCGACCGCGTGGAGGAACAGGCCGACCGCCGAAACGAAGGTCCCGCCGAGAAGGCGTCGGTAGTCCACGATCCGCAAGGGAGCGAGTGTGGAGGAACGAGCCGGGGCGGTATGCGTCACGGGCGTCATCCTGCCAGGCCTCTAGCGCTCGGGTGGCAGGGTGCCGATGACAGTGCGGCCATTGGAGATCCAGATGCAGATGGCGGTGCCGGGGTGCACCTAGCGCAGGCGCGAACGGCGGCGCCGAGGTCGTGTGCCGAGAAGCGCCGAGGTGGACAGCGTCGGCACGCCACCCGGTCGTGGCAGTCGAGTTAAGGCAGGCGTCGAGAAAGCTCCAGGATGAGTCGCAGGCATGCGCAGGTGGTCGTGCCCGTGCGGTTGAGGCGATCTGGCTTCTACTGCTCGTCCTGACGGGGTGGCTCCCCTGGTGGTCGTGGCCGTTCGAGGGGGGTTCCGCGGGGGAGGGAGCGCCAGGTGCGGCCATTGCGGCTGATGGTGAGTTGCCCTGTTCGGGGTCGAGGCGCTGTTCCCAGCCGTGGCGGTGGACGAGGCGGCGCCACCATCTCGCGTAGAAGGTGAGGTTGTCGGGTGATGGTCCCCCATCATCTTCGAGCGGAACGTGTGATGGCAGTCCGACCATCGCAAGGGCGTGGTGATGCGTTGCAGGCCGTGGGCGCGCTGCTTGGCCGGCTGGAAGCCTCGCCCGGGGCAGCGGCGTCGCCGTTGGGGGGGTCGCAGGCGGTCTCCAATGCGTGGCCCGCTGCAGACGCCCCACCTGATCCACGGCCTGGGCCGTCGCCTGCTCCACGTGGTTCAGGGCGTCGGAGAGTTCGGTGAGCAGCCCAGCCCCCTACGCCAAGGTCAGGGGAGGTTCGGGCAGCCGGGCCGCAGGGTCGATCGGCACGAAGCGAACGTATGTTCGAAATGCGAGGTGAGCAACACGGGATCCGACAGGAATGGGAAAAAAGCCCTTGAGGTCCTCATCGCCTTTTCGGGCTCTGCACCGCGAACGAGAGGGCGCGACCTTTCCTTGGGACAAAGTTGACACCCCTCGTGCCACCCATGGCAGCGCCAACCCGCGCGAGCAGGTTTGTCGCGACTTGAACCACCGGGACACCGCCAACCAGTGGCTGGCCCCTGCAGTTGACCGCGGGTCGCAGCGTTCTAGCCCCGCTCGACGGGTACGTCGACGAGCGACCCGTACTCCGTCCACGAGCCGTCGTAATTGCGGACCCTCTCGTAGCCCAGCAGCTCGTGAAGCGCGAACCAGGTGTGAGCACTGCGCTCCCCGATCCGGCAGTAGGCGGCAACCTCCTTGTCCAGCGTCACTCCCACCGCCTCGTAGATCTCCCTCAGCCGCTCGACCGGCAGGAACTCCCCTGTCTCCTGGTTCACCGCCTTCGCCCAGGGGATGTTGGCGGCGCCTGGGATGTGGCCCGGGACCTGGGCGCCTTCCTGCGGGAGGTGCGGGGGCGCGAGGAGCTCGCCCCGGTACTCCTCGGGTGAGCGTACGTCTATGAGGGCGGTACCGCTCGGTGCCCCTACGAAATTGGCAAGCATCTCGTCTCGACGGGCCCGGATCGACTCGTCCACCGCCTTGGCCGCATAGTTGGTCGGCTGGCGCTCGGGCTCCTCCTCGACCAGTTCGCGGCCCTCGAGCTCCCACTTCTTGCGGCCGCCGTTCATGAGGCTGACCCTGTCGTGCCCGTACACCCTGAAATACCAGTAGGCGTAGGCGGCGAACCAGTTGTTGTTCCCGCCGTAGAGCACCACATGGTCGTCATTGCCGATGCCCTTGCGGGACATCAGCTTCTCGAAGCCCTGCCTGTCGAGGAACCCGCGGCGCACGGGGTGCTGGAAGTCCTTCTTCCAATCGAAGCCGACGGCACCGGTGATGTGGCCCTTCGAGTAGGCGGAGATGTCCTCATCGACGTCGGCGACGACGACGTTCGGGTCCTCGAGATGTTCTGCAACCCACTCGGTCGTCACGAGCGCGTCCTGGTTCGACGCCACAATGGTCTCCTTCTGCGAGCTGTACCATCCGCAACAAGGGTTGCGAGCCACGCTCTGCCTCGTCCAACCCAGGCCGTGAAAAGGGTGCGTAGGGGCGGCGGGGCGTCATCGCCTGCGCAGCGCCTCGATGAGCTGTCGCTTGCTCATCGTCGAACGGCCCGAGATGTCGAGCTGCTGAGCCAGTTCGTAGAGCTCGGCCTTCGTCAACTGCTCGTAGGGCCGCTCGTCTCCTCCCGGTTGCGGTCGCTCGCCTTCCGCCAGGCCCGCCACCGATTCGGGTGGTAGTCCCGGCTCCGGTGCCGCCGGCGGCGACACCGGAGCCGCTCTCACGCGAGCGGCTGGCGCGGCCTTCTTCCCGGTGGCCTTTTTCGCGGCGGTTTTCGGGGGCTCGGCGCTGGGAGCCGCGGTGGTCTTCTTGACCGCCTTCGTGGCTTTTTTCGCCGTCGCCTTCGCAGCGGCCTTCGACGTCTTCCTCCCGCCAGCCTTCTTCACCGTGCTCTTGGTTGCAGCCTTCGGGGCAGCCTTCCTAGGGCTCGTCTGCGTCTGCTCGCCACTGGGGTCGCGAGCCGCCTCGACCTCACCGGACGAGATGGCCTCACCCGCCGCCTCCGTCGCCTCGCCGAGCGGCGTGGGCTCACCCGCTGCCAGCGTCTCCTCTGCGTGCGGCTGGGCTACCTGCGGCTCGTCGCTCGGCCTGGGGCGCGGAGTGGGTGAGGCGGGAGTCCTGAGCAGCCTCGGCGGTGGCGTCGGCGGGATCGGGGCTCGTCGCGGTGCCGGCCGCGTTGGGGTCCTGGACGGGCCCGGCAGTAGGGCATCGAGGACGCGTTTCACCATGTCCAGGATCCTGCCGACCCCGTCAGGCTTGCGACTGTTCGCCATCGCTCGCTCCGTCTCCAAACGGCATCAAGCGCCGGCCCGGCTGGCCAGCGGCTGAAGCGCCGGCCCGGCTGGCCAAGGCCTCAAGCGCCGGCCGGGCTGGCCAATGTCGCTACATGGTAGGGGCTGAGAGCACAGCCTGACCTAGGACCGGACTTCTGGGAGACCCTGACGCAGCTCAACGGCAGGCGCAAAGAGGTCCCCATGCTCGTCGGCTCGGCGCAGCACGTCTCGCACCTCGAACGCCAGCAGGTCCGGTTTCTCACTGGCGACCATCGCCTCCACCTCTTCCCAGATGAGGGGGGTCGAAACCGTCGGCCGTTCCCGGGCACGGAGCGAGTAGACCCCCACCGTCGTCTTGTGCTCGCTGTTCTGGCTCCAGTCCACCAATACTTTCCCGCGACGCAGGTCCTTCCTCATGTTCGATACCACTCCGGCCGGGTCATCCCGCTCGAGCAGCTGCGCGAGGACGCGAGCGAATGGGGTCGTCTGGTCGTACGTGATCGTGGTGTTGAGAGGCAGATACACCTGCAGCCCTTTCGACCCGGACGTCTTCACGACGGTTTCAAGGTCGAGCCGGGCCAGTACGTCCCGCAGCCTCAAGGCCACACGCCCACATTCGATGAGTCCTGCAGGGGGCCCGGGGTCGAGGTCGAACACCACCATGGTGGGACGTGACGGGTCGCGCGCCCGATGGAGATAGGGGTGCAACTCCACCGAAGCGAGGTTTGCGGTCCAGACGAGCGTCGGCAGGTCGTCTATGACGCAGAAGCCGATCGTCCCGCTGCGCTCACTTGGCACCCGTACCACGCGCACCCATTTGGGGCGGTGGGAGGGACAGTTCTTCTCGTAGAAGAACTGGGCGTCCACACCATCGGGATAACGCTTGAGGGTCATCGGCCGGTCTTCGAGATGCGGCAGCAGAATGGGGGCGATGCGCACGTAGTAGTCGATGACCTCGGCCTTCGTCATGCCGGTCGCCGGATAGAACACCTTGTCGAGGTTCGAAAGGGACAGGGTCCGGCCACCGACGGTGACCGCGGTGCGCGAAGCTGTCACTAAGAAGGCGGTCGGTGAGCAGCCACTTGTTGTCCCCCCGCCTCCGTCGCGTCTTGTATCTTCCCGCCCACCCGGGCCTGCGGCCCTTCTTCCATCTTCCCACCCGCCGGCCTGCGGCCCTACCCGTATTTTCCCGCGCCCACCCGCCGGCCTGCGGCCGTACCCGGGAGATCCTTGTCGCGGTCTTTGCAATTTTGTCGCGGTCTCTGCAACCAAAGACCGCTCCGAGCTCAAAGACCGCGCCGAGCTCCAGGACCGCTCCTCCGGCCTCCCACCTTAGCTCGCCCTCTTCTTCTCCTTCTTGCGTTCCTTCGCGGCGTCGAGGCTCTCCTCGAGCGCGGCCATGAGGTCGACCACTCGCGCCGGCTGCTCGACCGTGGGCTGGGTGACCACCTCTTGGCCTGCAGCCTTGCGCTCGATGAGTTCGAGGACGCGGGAGCGGTACTCATCCTCGTACTGCTCGGGATCGAAGTCGGTCGCAAGCGACTCGACGAGCTGCTTGGCCATCTCGAGCTCTCGTGGTCGCACCTCGACGTCGTCCTGCCCGGGCACGCCCTCGATCTCCTCCTGGGGGACGATCTCGTCGGCGTAGTTCATGGTCTCGAGCACGAGGATGCCGTCCTTGGCGCGCACCGCCGCGAGGTACTCCTTCGTGCGCATGACGAAGCGCCCGATGGCGACCTTGTTCGTAGCGTCCATCGCCTCGACGAGGAGACGGTAGGGCTTGGCAGCGGCCTGGTCGTAAGGGCCCAGGTAATAGGGCTGCTCGAAGTAGATGGGGTCGATGTCGGGCAGGTCGACGAAGTCATGGATCTCGATGGTGCGGCTGGCTTCCGGATCGAGCGCCTCGAGTTCCTCGGCGTCGATCACGACGTACTGATCGGGCGCGATCTCGTAGCCCTTCACGATGTCCTCGTAGGGCACCTCCTCGCCGCTGACGCTCGAGACACGCTTCTGGCGGATGCGGCCAAGGTCGCCGCGCGCGAGCTGGTGGAAGCCGATGCTGTGGCTGCGGACCGCCGAGTAGACCTTCACGGGCACGTTCACGAGCCCGAAACCGATGGAACCGCTCCAGATCGCTCTCGCCATCTCGCCTTCTCCTCGGGCGATCTACCCGCGGGACGGGCCGGAGGCCCGGGCGGGCGGGGCACTAGTGTGCCCCCTCAGTGTCCCTCCTCGAAGGCGACGTGACGAGCGGGCTTGTCTCCACGTAGCCCCGCGTAGGCGGGGTGCCGGATCACACCGGCCGGGGTCCATTCACGGTAGGCCACCTCGACGACCAGCTGGGGCTCCACCCACACCGCGCCGCCCCGCCCCTCGCCGCCCTCGAAAGGGCTCGTGGCCCGAGTGAGGGGGTCGAGCAGTCGCCGCAGGCGGCGCACCTCCTCTTCGCTGAGGCCCGTCCCTACGCTGCCCGCGTACACGAGTCGCTGGGGCCTGCCGTGCCGGGTGGCGGCCTCGGGGTCCAGGTCGTAGCGGCCGAGCAGGAGCGCCCCGAGACGTTCGCGCGAGCCCTGACCGGGGAGCCAGCCGCCCACGACGAACTCCTCACGAGCGAACAGCTTCACCTTCCGCCAGGCCCGCGAGCGCCGTCCGGGCTCGTACACGCTGTCGAGCCGTTTCGCGACGACGCCTTCGAGGCCGAGACCTCGTGCGGCGTCGAGCATGGTCTCACCGTCGCCGGACCGGTACAGCGGCGTCTGCCAGTTCGCGTCGGCCAGTTCGAGCCGCCCGAGCTCAGCACGACGCTCGGCGTAGGGGAGGTCCAGGAGCGAGAACCGGTCGAGGTGGAGCAGGTCGAAAGCGAGGAAGACCACGCCGACGTCGTGGGCGCGCAGGGCGGCGGCACGGACGTCGCTTACCCCCATGCGCCGTTGGAGCAACGTGAAGCTCGGCCGCCCGTCAGGGCCGAGTGCGACGACCTCCCCGTCGAGGACGGCATCACGACCAGATAATGCGCCCCCCAGCTGGGACAGCTCGGGGTAGGAGACCGACACGTCGCGGCCGCGCCGGCTGAGCAGGCAGGTCCGATCACGGGAGCAGATTGCGATGGTACGTACCCCGTCCCACTTGAACTCGAAACCCCATGCGGCCTGGTCCTCGGGGAGCTCACCGAGAGTTGCGAGCATCGGTTCGATGCGCTCGGGTAGCGGCGTACCCGTCCTCGACGGCACCGGGACTACTCGAGGCGCCGCGTGTGATGGGCCGAATCGTCGGCTGCGGGGGGCCGCTCGTCGGTGCGGACGGAAGTCGACCGCCAGCGGTACACCGCCGGCATGACGAGACTGACGAGCGCTGCCAACCCTCCCGTGATGACGTAGAACCACCCATGGCTGCGGCCCGCTCCGAGCGAGGCTTGGAAGGCGTTCGGCTCGATGACGATGATCAGCCCGAAGGTGAGTTCGAGTACTCCGAGGAATACCACCGCGTCGGCGGCGCCCGGAAACGCTCCCACCGACAGCAGCAGAAGGCCGAAGATGATCTCGATGATCGCGAGCAAGGGGGTGTAGCCGAACCCGGCCACGCTGACCGTCGGCTCGAACAGTGTCTCACCGACTCCGCCGCGCAGAAGCGCCACTCCTCCGAGCACGAGGAAGACGACACCGAGCACGAGCGCCAACAGTTGAGCGGGGGTCCACATTCCGCCATCCGACGAGACGATGGCTCGCCGCTCCCTCATCCTGCCTGCCACGGTCGACCTCCTTCGGCAAAAGCCAAGCACCTGGCCGATAGCCTTTTCAGGGTACGCCCTGCCACGGGTGACGGCCTTCAGCGGACCCTGACGACGGGCGGGGATTCAACGGCGGCCGACCGGCGCGGAGCCTCGCCGCGTGGGACCTGTGCGAATAGCAGCGAGTTCGCTACGCCATTCGAGGACCGCGGCGACCAAGGTAGCGATCCCGATCACGGCGCCCATCCGTTGCCTCCTCATGCCGTGGTCGCAACCGA
>JALYGD010000226.1 GCA_030777265.1 Actinomycetota bacterium
GCCGCCTTGATCGCCTCGGCCCCGAGGTCCATCGCCGACAGCGGCTGGAAGCCACCGCCGAACTTCCCGATCGGCGTGCGGGCGTAGCCAACGATTACGGTCTCCGTGGTCACTGTGCGCTCCTTCGGGTTTCAGGCTCTCGCGTTTCAGGCTCTCACCTCATGGTAGGCAGTGCCTTCGGCGGGTGGGGTGACCGTCGGACGGACGACGCGTCGATTGACGCGTGCTTGCCCCGGCCCGGCACCATGATCTTCCTGCGTGCTTCCGGCTGCCGTGAACGTGGAGGAGAAGACGTGGAGTTGAACCGCATCGATCAGGTCGCCATCGCCGTGACCGATCTCGACGCCGCCGTAGACTTCTGGCAGCAGGCCTTCGGGGCCACACTCCAGCGCCGGGAAGTTGTCGCAAGCGACCAGATCGAAGAGGCTATGCTCAAGGTCGGCGACGGCTACATCCAACTCGTGGCCGCCACGAGTGACGGCTCCACCGTGGCCCGCTTCCTCGCCCGTAGTGGTCCTGGCCTTCATCACGTCGGCTTCGCCGTCACGTCGCTCTCCGAGGCGCTCGAGCACCTCAAGGATCTCGGCGTGCGGCTCATCGACGAGCAACCACGTCCGGGCGGCGGCGGGCATAGGGTCGCATTCGTTCACCCGAAAGGCACCGGCGGGGTTCTCGTCGAGCTTGTCGAGGATGACGGTCATCATGGCGAGGATGGATCGTGAGCGGCGCTCCGCAGGGACGCCACGAAGGAATCGTCTCAGGTCTCCTGAGACGGCGACGGGTGGTAGTCCGGTGAGTGACGCGCGAGTTGCTGCAATCATTCCGGCTTACAACGAGCAGGACACCGTCGGCGAGGTCGTCGACGTCGCCAAGAGCGCGAGCCTCGTCGACGAGGTCATCGTCGTCGACAACGGTTCCATCGACGGCACCGGCCGGACCGCAGCCGAGCATGGTGCCCGTCTCGTCTCGCACGCGGAGGGGGGAAAGGGCCAGGCGATGGCGGCCGGAGTAGCGGCAACAGACGCGGAGGTCCTCGTCTTCCTCGACGCCGACCTCATCGGCCTGCGATCCGACCACGTCGACCGGCTCGCCCGTGTCGTGGTCGAGGGCGAGGCCGGTATGTCCTGCGGGCTGTTCGACCGTGGACGCCTGCTCAACCCGATCTTCCTTCACATCCTGCCGCAACTCACCGGCGAGCGGGCAATGCGACGCGAGCTGTTCGAATCGCTGGAGCCCGACGCCATCGCCGGGTACAAAGTTGAGGCGGCATTGAACTCCGGCGCCACGGAGCTTGGGATGGAGGTCGACGCCTTCATCTGCGATGGAATGTCGCACCGGACGAAGAGCCAGAAGTCGGACACCCGCCTGTCGGGATGGTTGAAGACGCTGGCGATGCTCGTCACCGCAGGTGGTGCCTCCGTCGCCTTCTGGCTGGTCCGTCGACGTCGAACCTGAAACCTGGCGCTGCGGCTTCTGGCTTCTATTGGCCCGGTCTGCCTCCTCCTGCTCTCAACGCCCTCGGACCTGTCGATCAAGCCGAGTTGTCGACGCCTGGACGCAGTCGGTCCAGCGTGGCCAGGACCGCCTCGCCGGCCCCCTCGGAGCTACTCCAGTCGGGATCGAGGCCGGGGGCCCGGAGCCTGCCTCCACCGTCCTTCCACTCCCAGGCCAACACAGGCCGCTCACCGTCCCAGCTCAGTCGGTATGACAGTCGCCCGGCATGGGTTGGGGCATCTCGGACCTCGACCTCTCGTCCGTGCCACTCCGGCGGCAGCAGGCTGAGTGCCTCGGTCGCGCCGTCGGATGCGTCGCGTAGCAGGACGTCGCGGACAAAGTTCAAGAAGTCCGCCGCGGCCCACCCGTGGTGGCCGTCACCCATGCAGCCGCCTCCGAGTTGGGGGTGGATTGCCTCCGGCCAGGTGAACGTCGACGTCGCGGCGTCGAGAAACCAGCTGAGGCGGCGCCAGGCGCGAACATCACCGCCTTGAAGCTCGACCGCGGCGATCTGGAGCGTGAGATACGTCCCGAGCCCGGTGTGCGAGATCGACTGGTAGAAGGCGTCTCCGACGCAGAAGCGCTCACGGATCACCTCGAGTGTCCCGGCGATCCACGGATCGTCTGCCGCGAGCAGGCCAAGCGGCGAGCAGGCGACGAGCGAGCCGATCATCCCCGCGTCGATACCGCGGTGGGGGCCAGCCGGGATCGCCGTTGCGCGGGTGCGGGATCGGGTGCTCCTGATCGATTTCAGGATGTCGCGGCGGAAACGCTCGGCAGCGGTGGATATCCTGCCTGCAGCATCCTGCTCGCCGCGGGCCCGTGCGAGGTAGGCCCCGTCGAGCAGACCTCGAAGCGACCAGAAGTCGTCCCAGTAGTAGTAGTCGAAGGGGCCGAGATGCTCGGCCGAGACTCCGGCCGGCAGCAGTCCCTCGAGCTCGCTACCGCCCGTACCGGCACGACGGCGGCTGCGATCGATCCAGTTCACCGCCTGCCTCAGCGAAGGCAGCAGGCGATCGACGAGCTCATCGTCGTTGGTGAGCCGGTGATGCTCGGCCACGGCCCACAGTGCCGCCCCGTTGGCGTCCCATTCCCTCCACTGACTGTAGAAGAAGCCGTCACTGCGTTGTCTATCGGGATACGAGTCGAGGACATCGGCCACCTCGCCGTGGAACCCCCAGCGGTCGAGCGCCACGAGTTGGTAGGCGGCGTCGCGGAACCAGAAGCGGTGGTAGGTGGAGGGGCCGGCCGTGATGTCGCGGGGGTCGTGGAGCAGCAGCAGGTACGCGCGATTCGCGTCCACCGCCTGCTGGAGACGGTCGTCGGGTAACCGCACACGCAGCCCTTGGTCGAGCTTGCGAAGCCATAGGGACACCACGTCCGCCGCCTCAGGTATACGCTGATGGCGGCCGGCAGTCTGCGACGATCCGTCGTCATCCGGCCCGCCCGCCCGGGCCTCCGGCCCGCCCCGCGCTCCCACGCGCGGCGTAGTGACGTGGGGGCGCGGTGGGAGGGGCAGGCCGACCTTGACCCCTTCACCAGCTTGGACGGGGTACACGACCGCCGCGTGGGCCAGTCCGGACGGGTCGTGCACATCGAGGGGAGGCTTCCTCGCCAGGCCGTCGACGAGCGCCTGAAGCGCGTCGCCCAAACGGTAGGTGGATGCGACGGCCCCGTTGGGCGGTTGGAGCAGCATCAGGGCTACCTGAGCGTCGGCGATCACCGCCTCGTCGCTGACCTCGACGTCCTGAACCACCGCCAGGCCCTCGGGGTTGTAGGGTCGGAGCGCGAATGCGACTTCGAGGGGGGTCGAGCAGCGATTAGAGACCTCGATGATGACAAACTCACCATCGGGGAGATCCACGGCGTACACCCGGTGCACGACTTCGCCACTGTCGAGCCGCAATGTCGTCTCGACCATGGGCGTGCTCTCAACCAGCATCTGGCGCAGCGCGCTGCTGCGGCTGGGTAGGTGCCAGCGTTCCGCCTCCCGGATCCACCAGTCGATCGACCACGCATCGGGTATGGGAGTCACGAGGCCGCTCGGGTCGACAATTGCCTCCCAGGCCGAGTCGAGGTTGCCCACGGCCGTCCAGTTGCGATGGGTGACATTCGCGGCGAACGGGAGATGGCCGCGCGGCACGAAGTCGATCGACGTCGGGTCGAGTTGACGCTCGAGCCAGAACGGCCACAGCCAATCAGGACGGATCTGTGCCGCGCCACGCGTGCGGAGAGCTCGCAGCAGCGTCCGAGCCCCGATGGGAAGCATCTCGCTCGGAGGCTGGATCTCGATCCGCTCGCCCAGCCGCTGGAACGTCGACAGGTGGCGGACGACGTCTTCCCCGACATGGAAGCGTCGCGCGAGGCGCCGCAGCAGCAGGCTACGCCAGTCGAACATCCCTCCCTCGCCCGACCTGACGCAAGGTCGGTCCCTCCCGACTCCGTCGCGGTCTCCCACCCGAGACGCGCTCGCTGGCTAGCGGCTTCGAACTCGAACAGCCACTGCACCGTAGCGGGCCAGAGCGGCTCGCAGCACCTTCGCGGACCAGTCGAAGGTCGGCGAAGGCAGCCCGTCGCGGACAGCCTTGGTAGCCTCAGGCGTCGTCGCGGCCCCGAGAGGAGGAGCATGGGCGGTCGGGAGGTCGCCGTTCTCCGCGAGGCGGTTGAACGACGTTGCCCGCAGCACCCGCCCGCGGCTTCGACTGAAACTCTGCCCCGGAGGGGAGACCGGAGACCCATGCGACAGCTCGCGCTCGCGCCAGAGGTGGGTGGGTACTCGGGACCGTGGCATGACAATCATGACCGTGGGGGGGGCTGCCAGCCGAGGCTGCTTCCTCACCGGGTCGCGTCGTGAACTTCAGGGAGCGGCTCCGCGCATGGTTCAAGGGAGAGTCGCGTCGGGCGCCTCCGACAAGGGCCACCGGCCCGTCTTTTGAGCGGGGCATCAAGGAACTCGAGGAGTTCATCAGGAGCCGCCAGGGTGTGGAGGGCTACCTGGAACCGAAGACGGCCGTCTACTCGACCACCTTGCTCCTTGTAGCCAGCGACGGCGAGTACCTTCGCCGGCCGGTGAGGGACCGGGCTCAGGCTCAGGCAGTGTGCAAAAAGCACGGCGCGCCGCTCTATGACGCGGCGAAGATCGGCTATCCCAAGCGGATGCGTGATTACGACCGCGGCGTGAAGCCCGAAACCGTCCGGCTCGAGGACCTGCCGCCGTGGCCCGGCGAGGAAACCGAAGGACGGTAGCTTGCTGCGGTCGGCCTCAGCGCCCGCCATGTCGCACCCGAGCTTCTAGCACCAGCGCACAGCAGAGGCTGGACACCCGGGACGGTCAGCGGGCTCGGTCGGGCCCGGGTCCGTAGCTCCCGAGCCGCTCGAGGCGTTCTTTGCGGATCTGGCGGCGGATACGCGCCTGCTGTTGGCGGCGCTGCTCCTTTTCTGTGATGGCGAGCAGCGGGGGAACGGGAGCAGGGCGGCCCTCGTCGTCGAGCGCCACCATCACAAGGTACGCGCTCGTCGTGTGACGCCGCTCTCCGCCGCGCCAGGGCTCAGCCTCGACCCGTACGCCGACCTCGAGCGAGGTTTGACCGGCGTCGTTCACCCGCGCGTGGACTACGACGACATCGCCGACGTACACGGGTTCGAAGAAACTCAGCTCGTCGATCGCTGCGGTGACGCAGACGCGGCCGGCATGACGGGCTGCGGCGATGCCCGCGGCGATGTCGACCTCTTTCATGATGATGCCGCCGTCCACGTTGCCGATGAGGTTCGCATCGAGCCCGGTCATGGTGCGGGCGAACATGACTCCTTCCGAGCGGCGGGGCTCGAGGCCCGCGGTCTTCCTGCGCTCCTGCCTGTGCTCAGGGGCGCTCATGCCGGGACTCTAGCTCGGCTGCGAACCACCGCCTCAGGCCCCGGCCGGGCCGGCCATCGAGGGTCAGGACTCGTGGATCGCCACCCCCTCGATGCGAACCTCCTCGAGCGGGCGGTCGTTGCGATCGGTGGGGGTCGTCGCGATGGCATCGACGACATCCATACCTTCGACCACGCGCCCGAAGACGGTGTAGTCGGGTGACAGCGATGCATCCTCCTGAACGATGAAGAACTGCGAACCCTGCGTGTCCGGCCCGGCGTTGGCCATGGCCAGCGTGCCACGCGGGTAGCCGTGACGACGAGCGAGGTCGAGCTCGTCCTCGAAGCGGTAGCCCGGCCCACCCCGGCCGGTGCCGGTCGGGTCGCCACCCTGGATCATGAAGCCCTCGATGACGCGATGGAAGACCACCCCGTCATAGAAGCCCCCGCGTGCGAGAAATACGAAGTTGTTCACGGCGCGCGGGGCCTCGGCGGCGTAGAGGTCGAGGTCGATCGTGCCCTTCGACGTCTCCATCGTCGCTGAGTAGGCCCGCGCCGGGTCGATCTCCAGTTCGGGTGGTACTGGATAGGTTTGTGACATCGTTCCGTCCTCTGGTCAGGACGGCGAGCCCATTCGCGCTCGCCGCCGGGAAGAAGGCGCTAGACCACATCGATCGTGACCGTGTCGATGTAGATGGTCTCGTCGGGGGCCTGCAGCCCGGTCCGGGCATCGCGATGGACCGATAGGGCACCTATGCGCTGGACGACATCCATCCCTTCGACGACGCGACCGAAGATCGTGTAGTTGGGGGGAAGACCTTCCGGTTGCTCCAGGATGATGAAGAACTGCGACCCGTTCGTATTGGGTCCGCTGTTTGCCATGGCAAGCGTCCCAGCCGTGTAGCCCTGCTCCCGGGCTACGGCGAGCTCGTCCTCCACGGTGTAGCCAGGACCGCCCGCGCCGGTCCCCGTCGGGTCACCCCCCTGGATGACGAAGCCCGGCTCCAAGCGGTGGAAGGTTGTGCCATCAAAGAAGCCCTCGCGCCCCAGGAATACGAAGCTGTTCGTGGTCTTGGGCGCGCGGTCCTCGTAGAGGTCCACCACGATCGTCCCGCAGGAGGTGACGATTCGTGCGCGGTAGTCGACGGCCGGCTCCAGGACCTCGTCCGGAGCAGCGTACTGCGGCGCTTGGCGCTCGGCCGCCTCGGGACGGCTGCCGCCACAGGCCACAGCACCCGCTGACCGAGAGTTCGCCGCGGTCGGATCGTCGACCTGCGGAGATGCGCCGCTGAAGGGAAGGACGGAGACGACGAGCGATGCAACGAGCACGAGCGCGAGCAGGCCGACGAGGCCGACGGTGATACGTCGCCGGCGTCGTTCGAGGCGCTGCTGCGCCTCCCGTCTCGCGCGTGCCCGGGCCAGGCTTCGTTCGTGGGCTTGACGCCTTGTCAAGGGCTAGCTCCTCCCTACTTCTCGACTCCGCTGACGAGGACGAGCGCGACAAAGCCGTCGTCCGAGCCCCGCCAGAGGTCGTGGAGGACGTCGTAGCCGGCGGATCGGCACAGATGGCGCAGCGCCACGAGGGCGAGCGCGAGGTCGTCCACCTGGCCGGCGCCAGGCAGGACGTCCGGGACGAGGTCGAGGGGGTTGAACAGGTACACAGCGAGCAGGCTCGCGACCAGCTTCGCCCGCAACGGGACCCGCTGGTCACGGGTGAGGTCGACGAGGAGCCGCGCGACGTCGGGCAGGAAGCGAACGAGCTCGCGCCAACGCGATGAGCCCCCGGCTTCCGTAGCGACGTCGCCGTCCACGCCAGCGTCGGGAACACCTGCGAGGGCAACGCTCTGCGGCGCCTCCGCGCTCGCCCCATCCGTCATGGGTAGACGTAGAAGCCGCGACCCACTTTCTTGCCCAGGAAGCCGACGTCGACGAGGTTGCGCAACAGCGGCGCGGGCGTGAACGACGGTTGGCGGAACTCCTCGTACAGCCGCTCGATGATCCCGAGTGTCACGTCGAGGCCCACGACGTCCATGAGTTCGAAGGGGCCCATGGGATGGCCGCAACCGAGCTTCATGGCGGTGTCGATCTCCTCGGACGTGGCGTAGTGCGACTCGAGCATGCGAACAGCATCGTTGAGGTAGGGGAACAGCAGCGCGTTCACGATGAACCCCGCCCGGTCGGAGCAGAGCACGACGTTCTGCGCGATGCGCTCGACAAAGGCGCGCGCCTGATCGAGGACCTCCTCAGAGGTACGGACGGTCGCGACGAGCTCGGCGAGCCTTGTCACCGCCGCCGGGTCGAAGAAGTGCAGGCCAACGACCCTTTCCGGGCGCTTTGTCGCGATAGCGCAGTCGATGACGCCCAAACTCGACGTAGTCGTCGCGAGGATCGCGTCGGGCTTCGCGATGCTGTCGAGGGCGGCGAAGACGGCCTGCTTGACACCGAGGTCTTCGGTCACCACCTCGAGGAGGATGTCACAGTCGCCGAGATCCTCGAAGTCGACCGTGGGCTTGGCCTGCCCGATGATCCTCGCCCGCTCGTCCTCGCTGAGCTCTCCGTTGTCGACGACTTTCTGCAACCGCTTCGACATCTCGTCGATGACCCGCTCGGCCTTGTGACGAGCGCGCCCGAGGACGACCACGTCGAAGCCGTTCTGGGCGCATACCTGCACGATCCCCGTCGCCATCATGCCAGTGCCCACCACGCCGACCCTGCGCCAGGAGGCGATCGTGCTCGGATCGGCGGGTGGTCGGACTTGACCCTCCGCAACGGTGAGTGGGGACCCGGGCTCCTGGTAACGGTAGAAACCGCGGCCGCTCTTGCGGCCACGGAAACCCGCGGTGGCGAGTTGGCGGAGGATGGGCTGCGGGGCGAAGCGGGTCTCGCGGAAGTGGTCCCAGATTGCCTCGGTCACCCCGATCATGACGTCGATGCCGATGAGGTCGGACAGCGCGATCGGGC
>JALYGD010000227.1 GCA_030777265.1 Actinomycetota bacterium
CGAGGGAGGTCGTCCGAACCCTTGCAGCAATCTGGTATGGAGGCCTGCTCGGACTCTCCGATACGACGGAAACGGATGGAGGTGCGTAGACTCGCCGCGACCATTGGGAGACTCCACGTGACCGACCCGGGAGCGTCGAGTGCAGCAGGCACTTCGAGCCTGTCGCCCGATGGTGCGCGTTCGTCTCGGGGCACGATCGGACGTGCCCTCGTGCTCAACGCCTCGATGGAACCGCTCGCGGTCATCTCCGCCCGGCGGGCAGTTGTGCTCGTGCTGTCGAGCAGAGCCGAAGTGATCCACGAGGACGGGGCCTGGTTCCGTTCCGAGCGGCTGATGCTGCGAGCCCCCACCGTGGTGCGCCTGACCCGTTATGTGCGTGTGCCGCGACGCACCCATTCGGGGCTGTCTCGGCGGGCGGTTTTCCTGCGGGACGGGGGGCGCTGCCAGTACTGCAGCGCACCGGCGGAGGACGTCGACCACGTCATCCCCCGCAGCCGCGGCGGCCCGCACCATTGGGAGAACGTCGTAGCCGCCTGTCGTCGCTGCAACGCCGCGAAACAGGACCGCACCCCTCGGGAGGCCGGTCTCACTCTCAGCGCGACGCCGAAAGTGCCACCACCCGCCTTCTGGCTCGTGGTCCGGGCCGGCAAGGCGGGCGAGCACTGGTGGCCCTACTTGCTGCCGTATCTCGGTCAGCGGTGGGGCGAGACCCTCATTGCCGCTGATCCCACCTGAACCGCGCCTCGGAGCCGCCTCAGTCTTCCTCCTGCTCGCCACCTTCCTCCTGCATCTGTCCGCCCTCCCCGTTGCCCTCCCCGCAGGCCACAGCCCCGACAAGTGAGATAGCTGCCAGGGCCAGGGCGGCGGTGCGGAGTCGAGCGCGGTAACGGAGTCCCATGCCATCCCTTGTGTCGACAGCCGGATCCTAGACCCAACCGCGATCACGGTGGGCCACCTGGGTGCGGTGCCTGTCACGCACCTCGCCACGCGGGTGTTCTGACTGCCCAGTTGCTGACGGCCGCCGGAACTCGACCTGCCAGGACCAGTCCCCAGTGGTCGAGGTCCCCGAGTTCGAGCGAAGGGGCGCCGTAGGCCTCGGCTATGCGGCGACCGCGCTCATCGGGAAAGTCGCGACCGTAGACGACCACGGCCGGGCACTGAAGCGCAGGAATGGAGATACCGCGCTTGCGCTCGGATCTCGCGAACGACGATTCCTGCCGCGGCCGAATCGCTTTCGGGAACGGCCCGTAGGTGGCCTGGGGGTCAAAAACGCCGGGGCGCGGCGTGATCGTTTCGTCAAACCCTTGAACCTCGGCTGGAGGGCTTGGTTCGAGCAGCGCTAGCCAGCCGGGCCGGAGGCTGCTCGCAGCCATCATCGCCACGAGCCCGCCCATGCTCCAGCCGCAGAGCAGGATGGGAGGCCGGCTCCGACGACCCGCCTCCACCGCCCGACTGGCATAATCCTCCATGCTCGCCACCTCGAGCCTCAGACCTTGGTGAAGGTCGACGGGCACGATGTCGGAGCCGGGAAAGTGCCGCTCCCAACCGTTGAAGATCCCGGGCCCGCTACCGGCGCCATGCAGTAGGAGAACCGAGCCTGGTATCACAACTGCAATGTAACGGCAAAGCGGCAGAGCCCCCTGCCGGCACGCAGCTTCGTTCGCGATCCGGTGGGCATTTCATCTGCGCCCCTCGTCGTCTCCCGTCGCGAACACGCACGCGGGAAACAAGCAGGAAGGGACGCCCGGGTGCGGCCCGTGGATCTTGGCCGACGCGCCGTTCCGAGGCATGCTTCGGCTATGCAGTACGTGGAACTGGACGCGCTCGAGGCTGGTCTCGGTGCGATCCGCTGTTCGCCACGGGAACAGGGACGGGTGGAGCTCATTGTCCGGCGGCCCGCCGAGAACGAGCGAGAGGTGCTGGCGCAGGCGACGCTCGACTGCGCACACGGCCTGGTAGGCGACACGTGGCTGACACGCGGAAGTAGCCGCAGCAGGGATGGCCTGCCTCACCCCGGCAGGCAGCTCACGCTCATGAACGCGCGCGTCGCCGCGCTGGTGGCGGGCAATGCCGACCGGTGGCCGTTCGCCGGTGACCAGCTCTACGTCGACCTCGACCTCAGCTGCGACAACCTGCCACCGGGCGCTCGTCTGGCTGTCGGCTCGGCGGTTATCGAGGTTAGCGATCAGCCTCATCGCGGCTGCAAGAAGTTCGCGGCCCGATTCGGCCTCGACGCGCTCCGGTTCGTCAACTCGGACGTCGGGCGTGAGCTCAACCTGCGTGGCATCAACGCCAGGGTGGTTGCCGGGGGGATTGTGCGGTCAGGGGACGTGATCGGGAAGACGCGTGCGAAAGGCAGGTCACCCTGACGCGTCCCGCCAGGAAGTCGGGGCGGGCAGCGCGAACCGGAACGCCTCGCTCGCCGGCGCTCTCCACGGGACGGGCCTCCCTGGCGCTGCACGACGTGGCCCACAACAGCGACCCGCCCTTGCGTACCCGCCATCCGCTGTGCCTGACGGGTCCCTGGTGTTAGCCCTGAGCAGGAGGGCAGTGGCCTGTTTCTCCGTCGACGCGGCCGGTGCCGCCGCCTTCGTCGCGCAGCGGGGCCGCGACCTCCTCGAGGAAGCGGTGGTAGAACTCGCCACGCTCCGGCTCGTGGTCGAGGTGGAAGTCAGGCACGACGAACTCATCAACTCCGGCGTCGCGGTAGGCGCCGATGGTCTCGGTCAACTCGTCGGCGGTGCCGACGATCGAACCTCCTCTCGGGGGCGTCCGCACGCGCCTGGTCGATCTCGGCCTGGTCGTTACGCAGGAAGACGGACGCGTTCGCACTGCGCTCGATGGCCGAAGGGTCGCGTCCCACCTCGTCGCAGTGGCCTTCGAGGACCTCGATCTTGTGCCGCATCACGTCAGGGTGACC
>JALYGD010000228.1 GCA_030777265.1 Actinomycetota bacterium
GCCTTTCGAGGTCGATCTCTGGCAGGCCCAGAACCGTTTCTATGCCGCTCTCGAACATTCCCGAGCTGCGCTTCGTGAAGGGAACGAGATGGGGGACTTCACCGGGTTTGCGCGCGTGCCGCGCTCAACCTACCGCCTCCAGATCCATCAGCGTTTTCGACTGCGCGACGCCGCCGAGCTGATCGACTACCTCGACGCTCTCGGCATCGGCGACCTCTACGCCTCGCCGCTTCTGACCGCGACGCGGGGCGCACCGCACGGCTACCACGTCACCGACCCGACGCGTGTGAACCCTGAGGTGGGAGGGGTTGGAGAGCTCGCGCAGCTGGCCGGGGCGCTCGACGACGCGGGCATGGGACTGCTGCTCGACATCGTCCCGAACCACCTCGCCGCCAGCCCAGAGAACCCCTGGTGGGTGGACGTGCTCGAACATGGTCGGGCCTCAGCCTGGGCGGCTTCGTTCGACATCGACTGGGAGGCGGGAGACGGACGGGTCGTCCTGCCCATCCTCGCACGTCCCGAGCGTGAGGCGCTCGAGAGGGGAGAGATCAGGATCGCGCTCGACGAGGCCGGGTTGCACGTCGCCTACCACGACACCCGTCTCCCGCTCGACCCCGCTACCTACCCCCTCGTGTTCGAAGGTGAGATACCTGTGCTGCAAGAGACTGTGGGCGCCTCCCATCCCGCCGCTCGAGGACTGCTTCGGGTGGTCGAAACCGCGCGCCAGATCCCGCCGCGCGTCGTGGACGATCGTCGCTCCGCACAGCAGCGTCGACAGCTCGCCGAGGAGGTCAACGACCGCCTGTGGGCGCTGTTTACCAGCGATCCGCGAGCACACCGGGTCGTCGACGAGGCGCTGCGCGTCCTCAACGACCCCGAGGAGGTCGAGCGCCTGGAGGTGCTGCTGGGCTCGCAGGCCTATCGGCTCGTCTTCTGGCGCCCCGGAACGGAGGAGCTGAACTACCGTCGCTTCTTCGACATCACCGACCTCGTCGGTGTGCGGGTCGAGGATGCGGACGTCTTCGCCGCCAGGCACGACAGGCTGCTCCGGCTCGTCGCCGACGGCCGCATCACCGGCTTTCGGGTCGACCATGTCGACGGACTTCGGGACCCGCTCGGCTACCTCGACGAGCTTCAGCGCACCGCGAGCGCGGCGGCTGGCGTCGAACCCTTCTACATCCTGGTCGAGAAGATCCTGGCCGGGGACGAGCCACTGCCCGAAGACTGGCCGGTGGCGGGCACGACCGGCTACGAGCTACTGGTTCTCGTCAACGGGCTCTTCGTCGCTCGCGAAGGCCTGTGGCGCCTCGAGGCCGCCTACCGTCGCTTCACCGGCCTCGACGCTTCGGTCGCCGACATCGCCCACGATGCCAAGCTCGCTGCGCTGAACCAGCTGTTCCGCGGCGAGGTCAAACACCTCAGCCGCCGCCTCGCCGAGCTCGCCGCGCGCCTGCCCGGCGGCTGTCTCGTATCCGTCCCGCCCGCCCGGGCCTCCGGCCCGTGTCCCGGGGAGGACGCGCTTCGCACCGCGCTCGTCGCCGTCGCCGCGTCCTTCCCCGTCTACCGCACCTATGTCCGCGGCGGCGAGCTGCCACAGCGTGACCGGCCCTATGTCGAGACGGCGCTCGACGAAGCCGCCCGCCGCCACCCCCACGTCGATCGTGCCGCGCTCGACCTGCTCGGCCACGTCCTGAGGTTGGAGATCCCGACCGACCTCGACCTCGACACGCGCCGCGACTGGATCGAGTTCATCCTGCGCTGGCAGCAGCTGACCGGCCCGGCGATGGCGAAAGGCTTCGAGGACACCACCTTCTACGTGTACAACCGGCTCGTTTCGCTCAACGAGGTCGGCGCCGACGTCGGGGACATGGACACGCCGCAAGGCGTCGGCGAGTTCCACTCCCGTGTGAGTGAGCGCGCCCGGAACTGGCCTCACACCATGAACGCAACCTCGACCCACGACACGAAGCGCAGCGAAGACGTCCGGGCCCGCCTCCACGTGCTCACCGAGGTCGTCGCAGCCTGGCAGGAGCACCTCGAGCGCTGGAGCACCTGGAGTGCAGGACGCCGACGGGAGGTCGGCGGTCATGAGGCCCCCGACCGCAACGAGGAGTGGCTCCTCTATCAGACGCTCGTTGGGATGTGGCCTTTCGAGGCCGACGAGGAGGGGACGGTTCGCGAGCGCCTGAAGGGCTTCGCGTTGAAGGCCGCCCGTGAGGCGAAGGTGCACACTTCGTGGCTCGACCCTGACGAGGCGCACGAGCAGGCGCTCGAGGCGTTCGTCGACGCGGTCCTCGACGACCCCCGCTTCGTCGACGACCTGCGGCGCTTTGTGGACGTCGTCGCGCTGCCCGGGGCGGTGAACGCTCTCGCCCAGGTGGTAGCGAAGATCGCCGCGCCCGGGGTGCCCGACTTCTATCAGGGCACTGAGCTGTGGAACCTCCGCCTCGTGGACCCGGACAACCGCGGCCCCGTCGACTTCCGGCGACGTCGCCGCCACCTCGACGAGATTCGACGGCGGGCCGCCGGCGATCGTCTCGGGCTCGTGCGTGAGGTCCGCAGCTCTTGGCGCGACGGGCGGGTGAAATTGCTCGTCACCTGGGCTGGGCTGGAACTGCGACGTGAGCGGGCGGCGTTGT
>JALYGD010000229.1 GCA_030777265.1 Actinomycetota bacterium
CCGGCGGGTACAGCCAGTTGCTGCCGGAGTGGTTGAAGATGATGTCCAGGATGACCCGCATGTCGAGCTGGTGAGCGGCATCGACCAGATCGACGAGGTCACGACGGTCGCCGAAGCGGGGATCGACGTCGAGAAAGTCCTGGATGCCGTAGCCGTGGTAGCTGTCGAGGTGGCCCCGCTGTTTGAACACCGGACCGAGCCAGACGGCGGTGACACCCAGCCGCTTCAAGTATTCGAGCTTCGAAGCAACACCGGCGAGCGTGCCTCCTTGCCAGCGCTGCGCGCCGGACTCGGCCCACCGGTCCCACCGCCACCGTTGTCCATCCGAAAGCGGGGGCCGGGCGGCATCGAGGTTCGTCCGGTCCAGCAATGGCCGCTCGTCCTCCCGACCGTCACTGAAGCGATCGGGGAGTAGGAAATAGATGATCTCGTCCCGCCAGGAGACCGGCGAGGGCATGTACTGCTGCTTCCGGGGAAGTGAAAGCCCTCGATGCAGGCTCGCCGGCCGATCGTGCTTCAGCGCCTGCTCAGCGAACGACATGGTCTGAACCGTACGCCCTTGTCCAAGGCCTGTACACAGGCGGAGACGCAAGAAGCGGAAGGGAATCCTTGGCGCCACGGTGCTGGTGCTGCTCGTGGGGCGCTTGGGCGCCGGCACCGTGCTGCCCTCGCTCGCGCAGGACGGGCCACTCCCAATCGCCGTGGAGGTGCTCACGGAAAGAGCCGAGCTTACCGACGATGTCCGAGCGCAGTTCAACATCAAGCTGGACGGCTGCGGCGCTGCGCTGCTCGCTCGGGCTGCGTCCCTCCCTTGACGCATCACGGGCCCGTGGCGGTAGTTCCGGCATGGATCGGATGGCCACCTCCGGCCCCGGTGGGGCCCGGCATCCGATCCTGCCAAAGGCGTGGGTGACCGCCGCTGTTCGGTTCACGTGGAAGTGCCCTGAGCAGCGCGAGCCTCTACCTGGCGGGTCCTGCGACGAGGCGCTTCGCTTGGTGGAGGCGGGAACCAGGCCGCCGCTCATCCGCTGACCAACCGAACCGCGAACCCCGGTGGTCGACCGCCAGGCGAAGTGGCGGATTTCCGTCCGGTTGCCAGGCAGATCTCCGCCCCCAGCTGCTCGGCGGCTGCAAGTGCCTCGAGCGACAGCAGGTTGAGGCGCGCGCCGTTCCCCACCAGATCGGCCATGTGCCGACCGAGGGACCGCAGCGACGTCAGTCCGATCGACAGCGGCAGCTCGACGGAGCGGACGACTTGGCGGCGATGTGGGCGTCGACGTTGCCCAGAGACTTCGGCATGGCGCCGGTCACGGTCCTGATCTCGGAGCACTCGGCAGAGGCGGTGGTACCAGAGCCCCGTGGTGAACATCGCCGCGCCCGTCGGCCGAAGTTCGGCGGCTCGTCGCCGAGCAGGAGGCGCAGCAGCAGGTGACGGGGACGACGCCGGCGCTCAAGCCAGGTCGGGATCGTCAGTGGCGACGTTGGCGGCGAGCGCCCCGTAGCCGCCCGACGCCTCAACGGCCTCGAGCAGCAGCGCGCGCAGTCCACCTCCCTCGGCCGGGACGATCACCAGTGCATCGCCGAGGTCGGCGATCTCCACAGCACCGCCTTGAGTGAGATTCCAGCGCCGCCGTACCTAGCTGTAGTGCCCGGTCAGGTTGCTGACACGGCCGATGGGCGGGCCGCCGATGGCGGTGTGGTGCCGGTGATGGTTGTACAGGTGCAGCCAGGCAGTCAACGCCCGGGTACGTTGACCGTCTGAGCTCCACGCTCGGGCGTAGGCCCACTCGGCGAGCAGGGTGCGGTTGAAGCGCTCGACCTTGCCGTTGGTGGCCGGCCGGTAGGGGCGGGTGCGGGAGTGGACGGTGTCGCCCAGCGCGGCGGCGAAGGGTCGGCTTCGGTAGCAGCTGCCGTTGTCGGTGAGAACCCGCTCGACGACGATGCCGTGGCCGGCGAAGAAGGCGACAGCCCGGGTCCAGAAGGCGGCGGCGGTGACGCCTTGCTCGTCGTCGAGGACCTCGGAGTAGGCCAGGCGGCTGAAGGCGTCCACGGCGGAGTGCACGAAGGCGTAGCCGACCTTGCCCTGA
>JALYGD010000230.1 GCA_030777265.1 Actinomycetota bacterium
CGGACCTCGGAGGTGGCCCACGTCGCCACTGCTAGCGTGAGTCGTTCCGGGCCGTTAGCTCAGTTGGCAGAGCACTTGCATGACGCGCAAGGGGTCGGGGGTTCGAATCCCTCACGGCCCACCGGAAGACCCAGGTAACAGGGGGGTATTGCTCGGTGAGAATCCGATGAGATGATCACCGAGGGCCCGTGATCACCGATTGATCACATCATGCCCCTGCTCGGTCGTAGGCTGCCCCCCTTGCGCGGCCGGGTATTCC
This sequence comes from Actinomycetota bacterium, assembly GCA_030777265.1. GTDB lineage: Bacteria > Actinomycetota > Nitriliruptoria > Nitriliruptorales > JAHWKO01 > JALYGD01. Next base: position 260 of record JALYGD010000230.1, read on the forward strand.
AGCGTGAGGAGCTTCTGGTGGTCCGAGGTGGCCTGCGTAGCCTCGATGTCCGCAGGTCAGGGAGCTGTGCGAGGACAGCAGGGCCGACTTCGGCTTCTACGGGCTCTCCGTTTTCGCTGCGCTCGACGGTCATGTCCTGGGTCTGTGTCGAAGCATTCAGCGCTTGAGTAGCCGGCGGAACGATCTGGGTCGCGAGTTGTGGTGACCTTCGCCGCAGGGCTTGACGTAGCTCGCCACGGATGCAACGCCGCACTTCGATGTCGTGCTCCCCGATGTAGCGGCCGGTACCATCGAGGCACTGCTCGCGTGCTTCACCTCGATCTTGAACCAGGCCAGGCAATGGTGAACGGCGGTCGGCCCGGCAACCGCCGCAATTACAGTGGTGCCGCAATGCCGAGCCCGCGCCAAGACGAGGGCCTGCGCCCTGAAATCGGGCCGGTTGTCGGGGCGCGACCGCTGTGGTCGGTGATGATCCCGGCGTATAACTGCGGCCGTTTCCTCGGTGAGACGCTCGAAAGCGTGCTGCGGCAGGACCCGGGACCGGACGAGATGCAGATCGAGGTCGTGGACGATCACTCCACGGCCGACGATCCGGAAGCCGTCGCTCGAGCCGTGGGAGGTGAACGGGTGTCAGTCTTCCGGCAGCCCGTCAACGTTGGGAACGCCCGCAACTTCAACACCTGCTTGCGACGCTCGCGCGGTCACCTCGTGCACATCCTCCACGGCGACGACGCCGTGCGAGAGAGCTTCTATGGAACCCTTGGTACCGCCTTGGCCACGCACGCCAATGTCGGCGCCGCCTTTTGCCGCTACATCTCGATCGACGAGAAGTCGAACTGGCAGACGATCTCGCCGCTCGAACGTCCCACGCCCGGACCCATCGACGGATGGCTCGAGAAGATCGCCCTCGGTCAACGCCTGCAGCCACCGTGCATGGTGGTCCGCCGGGAGGTCTATGAGCATGTCGGAGGCTTCGACGAGAACCTCTCGTACGGCGAGGACTGGGCCATGTGGACGCGGATCGCGGCGAAATATCCCGTGTGGTACGAGCCGGCACCGCTGGCGCTCTATCGGGTGCACGGCGGTTCGGTCACGGCGTCTATGCGTGGAGGGCGGTGGATCGATCACTCGCGCCGGGTGATCGAGCTCAACGCGACCCTCCTGCCCGAACCGAGGCGACCCGCGTTCGTGGCCGATTCGCGACGCATCCTGGCTGCGACGATCCTACGCCGGGCGGAGCGCATCCTGGGTGCCGGCGACCGGCCTGCGGTCACCACTTACGTCCTCGAGGCGCTGCGGACGAGCCGGGACCTCGGCGTGCTGACCCAGGCCGTCTACCTGGCGGCGCGCTGGGTGCGACACGTCGCCGGGACCGCCCGCCGACAAACCTGATCCGGACGGTGAAGTCCAGCACAACCGGGCCCGAAGGCGAGCTGAGCCTCTGGTGTCCCGATGCCCAGGCTGTTGCCATGACCGCCGTGGCTGTCCCTGACGAGAAGGGGCCGGTCGGTCTCCTGGATGAGGTTGGGGCGGCCGCGTCCCGACTTGGGGCCGACGGTCTCCTCTGGGTGTTCTCGTCGCGGCGTCGACGTGGGATGGCGGAACAGGCGGTTCGTCGCGTCGGGCTCTCGGTCGTCGACGTCGTGCTGCCCATCCCTCGATGGCCGGGCGCCGCTCACCTCGTCCCTGTGGCTCCCACGGCGCTGGCCGACGCCGGCACCCGTCACCTCGGTCTGCGCCCGACGGTCGCCCGTCTCGCCGGCGCCGTCGCCGCAGTGCGCATCGGCCGCGTCGCCCTTCGCCGGACCGCTCGGGAGTGCGCGCTCGTAGCTGCGCGGGAGGCGCACGCCGAGACCTTCCGCTGGCTGGGCGAGCTCGACGGTCGCGGTGTGGGCACCGCAACGGCGAGCATTTCGGCCCGAACCGATGCGCGCGTGGCCACCGTGCTTCGCTACCTCCCCGGGAGCCGCCTGCCCGACATCGCGGCCAAGGTCGCCCTCGACCGCTCCGGCCGTGACCGGCTTCGGCGGGAGCGGGAGGCGCTGGCGCTCCTTGGCCGCGACGCCCGGCGGGCGGGGGCCGCCGTCCCGGAGTCGCGAGGTCCGGAGGACGTCCCTTGGCTGCTCGTCACCGACGTTCTGCCCGGTAGGCCGGGTGCAGCGAGGCTGGCGGGGGACCGCGGTCGCGCCAAGCATCTCGTTGCCGCCGTGGGCTCCTGGTTGACCGAGTGGAACCGGGCGACGGCGCGGATGGAAGTTGCCACGCCGGCGCTGCTCGAGCGGGTCCTGTTCCACGCCGCGGAGGTCGTACTCGGCGCCGGCGTCGTGGAGCGGGACTACGAGGAGCTTCTGCGCAGGCTGGTCTCGAGAGTCGCCGGGAGGCCCATCGTCGTCGTCGCCGCGCACAACGACCTCACGATGGCCAACGTCCTCGAGTCGGACCAGCGGGTAGCGGTGATCGACTGGGAGAGCGCATCCCCGACGGGCCTGCCGCTGACAGACCTGTGGTACTTCCTCGCAGACGTGTCGGCCCGCGTCCGCCGGACGGGCCACGTGGACGCGGTCGCCGCATTGGTCGCCGGGAGCTCCACGGCGGCGCCGTTCGCCGGCGCCCTCGACCATCTCACCGCCGTGCTCTCGTTGCCGCCCGAGCAGGCCGCGATTGCGTTCCACGCGACGTGGCTGCACCATGCTGCGAACGAGCTGTCTCGTGGAGAGCGCCGAGGTCCGTTCCTCCGCGTCGTCCAAGCCGTGGCGTCCGGCCGTATTTCATGACATCGGCTCTCGAAGCTATGAACCAGCCGAGCCGGGGCCCCTGACGCGGTCCGCCCCGACGGCCCTTGCCCGCCTCAACCGGCGCTGCGCTTCGCCGTGGATGGCCACCGTGAGGTCCTTCAGCGTCTTTCGCACGCCAAACCGCTGCAACTCCCCAGGGTGCGTTCCCAAAGCTTGGGGTGGACGAGCGCCGCGGGGGAACCGGATGAGCACCCGGCTGCCAGGAGTGCGCCGGTTAGCCGCGCCCGGAGACAGGACGTTCTGCCGGTATCAGAACTTGACACGCTCGTCGTCCCAGACTTTTCAGCCGGATCGCATCGAAACACGCGAGCCGGCGTCCGAGAACAGGGAAGACTGCGCGAAAGCTTGGGGTAGAGGTCTGAGCGCCGCCCCCTGAACCGTCCACCACCTGAGCCCCTGACCGGACGAGCCTCGCCGCAGTACCGTCCGGCGACGGGAGACGATCGGTGGCATGACGGTGCGGCATGGCAGGCGCGGCCGAGGTCCGTCGCGACTTGGCTCCGGGCATCGAGAGGTGGTGATGAGGGCCGGACTGTCCGAACCGGTCGACGCGGCTGACTCCACGTCGGACTGCCAGCGTCGACTTCGGCGAGGCGATGAGGGGGACGACGGGACAGCCACGGTCATGCCTTTGGTTCCTCGGAACGAACCGGTGACGCTGCTGGCAACAGTCGGTCATACAGCTGCTCGTACTGCGCAACCCGCCTCGACCACGTCAGGTTCTCGGTTGCCCAACGCCGCGCCCGAGCCGCGACGGCAGCGCGTTCGGCCGGGTCCCGAAGGAGGCCAGCGATCGCGACGCAGAACTCGTCGTCCGCCTCGGCGACGACGGCTGCCCTCTCGGTGGGCGCGTCGAGGCCGGCGAAGGCGAGGCTCGTCCCAACCACCGCCTTCCCGGCGGCGAGCGCCTCCATGACCTTGACGCGCATGCCGCCGCCGGAAGTGAGTGGGGCGACGACCACCGCGGCCTCGTCCAGGAAGGGACGGACGTCCGCCACGGCCCCCGACACGACGAGGTGGGCGGCTGCCGAGCTCTTGAGGGTTCCCGGCATGTAGTCGCCGACGATCCGAAGACGAACATCAGGCATCCGCTCCACGAGCCGTGGAAGGATCCGCTCGGCGAGTCGCTTCGCCGCCTCCGCGTTCGGCGGATGATGAGGCCCGCCCACGAACAAGAGCGTCGGGGGGCTCGACCCGAGGGGATCGAGCGGGCGCGAGGGGATGGTCGTCCCGAGGGGGATGGTGACGATGGGTGTCAGTCCCGCCGTGCGGGCCAGTCGTGCCCGATCGTCCTCCGTGAACACGATGGCGGTCGCCACGGACCGCAGGACGATCCGCTCCATCCGCCACCAGGCCTGCAGGTCGAGGGCGTACAGGAGTCGCCGGAGGCCGGCCTGCTGTCGAAGCGCCTCGACCGCGGCGGGGACCGGAGGATCGTGATCCGTGAGGACCGTCACGGTCGGTCCCGGGACCGCCGAGACGTACTGACCCATCACCGCGAGGTCGAGGTGCACGACCTCGGGCCGCCAGTCCCCGACGAGGTCGGCCAGCTGCCGCGCCAGCTCGGCGACTCGCCAGTCGTGGGCCCACATCGGTCGTCCCCGGAGCAATGACACCAACAGGGCGGCGCGTCCGAGCGCGTCTCGGGGGGCCTCGGGGCGGTCGATCTCTCGCACGACCTCGAGCTGGTGAGTGAGGCTCGCCTCGACGCCCGGCTCGCCCCGTCCTCGCAGGTGGAGCAGTCCGACTGAGTGGCGAGCGCTGAGCGCGTCGAGGAGCTCGGCGAGACAGCGACTCGCTCCGTGACGTCCACGGCGCGAGGGGACGAACGGGGCGACGAACAGCAGCCGTCGCGTCGAGGCGACGGTCTCGGAGGTCACTGCCCCCCCCGAACCGGGCGAATCGGGCGATCCCATCCGCGCAGCGCGTCAACCAGCGTCAGCAGGGCCGCCCTAGCCGCGTCGGTCCCACCGAAGGAACGCTCCGCTCGCCGCCCCAGCATCGCCATGACGGCAGCCTGGGCGAGGCGGGCAAGCGTGAGCACGACGACCAGGGCACGGAAGGCGAGCCTCCGTCGCCGTGTGCCGTAGGTCCGGTAGAACTGGGCCGCGCTGGCGAAGAGGGCTCTCTTGGCGACCACCTGATCGTGGGATGTGCTCACCCCGCCGGCGTGCGTGACCGCGGCGTCTGGCGTGAAGTGGATCTCCCACCCTGCCCTGTCCAGCCGCAGACAGAGGTCGACTTCCTCGTAGTAGAGGAAGTAGTCGCGGTCAAAGCCACCGACGTCGTCGAATGCCGCCTTGCGGACGGCCATCGCCGCGCCGAGGACCCAGGGCACCTGCCGGACCCGATCGTGCGCCCATGTCCGCAGGTACCGGTTGCGGACTCCCGGCACCCACCGCGCCAGCTTCCAGGCTCCGCTCTCCTCGAGAAAGAGATGGAACGGGGTCGGCACCGGATAGCACGAGGGCTGTGTCGATCCGTCCTCGTCGATGAGCCTGGGTCCGACGAGGGCTACCCGAGAGTGCCGCTCCAAGTGACGTTCGAGGACCCTCACGGAGCCGGAGTGGACAGCGGTGTCGGCGTTGAGCAACACCGCGAAAGGCTGGGACGCCTCGGCCAGCAGTCGGTTCAAAGCCTCGCCATAGCCGGGATTGTCGGCGAACCGGCGATAGTGGACCTCGGGAAAGGATGACCTCACCATCTCCGCAGTCTGTGCGTCGGCGCCGTTGTCAGCCACGAAGATCTCGGCCGGGCGCTCTCGCCGCAGCGTGCCCAAGCACACGCCGAGCGCTTCGCAGCTGTGATAGGTGACGACGGCGATGCTCGTGCGCGAGAGCGGACCTCGGGTCGCCCGGGGCCCCAACGCACTGTCGGTGAACCCGACCGGCGACGCTTCGAGTGGCTCGGGACGCGACCGTCCCGGCTGCTCGCGGTCAGCGTCCGACATAGCGAATTCTTCTGATCTCATCCCTGTACAGCGACGCGTAGTAGAGATCGGCGCCCCGGAACTCGACGGCGACCACACCGATGACCTCCGAGCCCGACGCGAACCGTATTGAGCGGGGCGACCCCTCGGTGAGGCCCCTCACCGCCCAGATGCCGCAGGTGAGGTCGGCGTAGAGGTAACTCCCGCGGAATCGGGCGGGCCAGAGGGTTTGGGGCACGAAGGCCCCCGCGGTGATCGCCGAACAGCCTCGGCGATGGGCGTAGGAGTAGACGGGATCAGTCATCGACGGTGGCGCAGGGCCGCACCGTACCCTCCCGTCCCTGTGACACGGCCCCTCCCGGAGCGGCCATCCGTAATCGGCGCCCGGAGCGACGACGTTCACCTCCTCCCACGCGGTCTGGCCGACATCGTTGACGACGAGGCGGCCATCGGCGGTGAACGCCATGCGGAAGGGGTTCCGGAAGGCCCAGCCGTAAATCTCCCGGCACACCGCTCCCGGCGGCGCGACGCCCCGGCGGGCGCAAGCCGTGCTGCCCGGTCCGTTGAAGGGGTTGTCGGGCGCAGCCTCGCCGTCGGCCGTGACCCTCAGCACCTTCCCGAGCAGGACGTTCTTGTCCCGCGAGGCGGGATTGTCCGCGGATCTGTTCGTGCGGCGCTGGTAATCGCGGCCTCCGTCACCCATGCCGACGTACAAGTAGCCGTCCGGCCCGAACCTCAGATCTCCGGCATTGTGCGTCCCTCCGAAGGAGGGCACGTTGTCGATCAGCACCGTCTCGTTCCCCGACTCAACTGTTCCGTCGGCCTCCAGGACGAACCGGGAGACGCGATTGACGGGCACGTCCGGGGTTTGGATAGGGCAGCCCCGGAACTTCCGGAAGGTGTAGGACACGTAGATCCGCCGGTTGCTCGCGAAGGCGGGATCGACCGCCAGACCTGCCATCCCCCGCTCCCCCTCCGTGCAGACGCGATCGCGAAAGTCGAGCACCGGTTCACCGCGAACTGCGCCGCCGGGGTCGATCAGCCGCACGGTGCCTTCCACGGTCGCGACGAGCACGGTACCGTCGGGAAGAAACCCCAGTGCCGTCGGTCTCGGGACCTGGGCAACGACTTCGTTCCGGAAGCCGCTCGCAAGCCGGCTGGCTTCGGTCACCGCGGCGGAGGGCCCGGGGACGAGCATGAGCGCGGTGACCGCAAGAGCGCTGATCGCCCGGCGACTCAGAACGCGCACGTCAGCCTCTCGGCGGTCGGTGGCCGCGCCAGGCGAAGCCGGGGGGACAGTGGGTCTCGGGAGAGAAACCCGAGTCGTCGAGGTAGCGAACCGCTTCCTCCTTGCTGGTGATCGGATAGGCGCGCCGATGAGACAGGTTCAGGATGATCAGGTCCGGTCCGTAGCGCAGGAAGTCCGGTTCTCCGAAGGTGCGCACCCACATGCCGTCCTCACGCAGCTCCGGCCGGTTCGTGAGCGCCGATCCGCGAGCTACGACGCTGGGATAGCGCACCTGGAGGAGGCCGGTGACGTCTCGCTTTCCGGTGAAGACGTACGCTCCCCCACGCTCGAAGCAGATGCCGTCGAGCACCACGGTGGACTGCCGAGGCAGCCTGGGGACGACGGAGTCCATCGTCGTGACGACAGCCTCTTGCTGACGGAAGGCGCTGCCCCAGAAACCTGCGAGCGTGTTCGTGGCGATGCAGCCGATGGTGCAAAGCGCACCGATCGCCAGCGCGAACGGCGTGCGGGAAACGACCGCGGCCAGGACTCCCACGAATGCGGCTGCCACACCGAGCGCGGCGGCGATTCCGATCCGGTTCGCCAGGGAGGCACTGCTGAACGACAGCCCCGCGCTTGGCACGGCGAATACGGCATATCCGAGGACGAAGGCTATCCCCCCGGTCTTCACCAGGTCCGGAGCTCGCGAGCGGACGGTCGGGTGGTAGGAGCACCAGACCGCTCCGGCCACGACGATGCCGACCGCGGCTCCGACGGCAAGGACCCCGATGTCGAAGGCGTTGGTGAGGATCCACCAGAGCACGTAGGGCAACCCGAGGCCGTACACGAGGACGTTCACTCGCACAGCCCCGACCACCACCGACGAGAGGTACTCGAGGTAGGACTGGTCTACGCCGACTCGCACGCTGGCGACCGCCTTGAACGCGCCGAGGGCGAGAAGACACACAATCGGCATGGCAACCGATAGAGACCGGCGTCGGAGGCTGGCCGGGGCCGTCCGTCGCCACGCCAGTGCCGCCAGCAGCACCAGCAGCGGAATCCCGACCTCATAAGCCAGGCCGCTCAGCAGGAGCAGGGCAGCGCCGACGGCGAGCAGGGCTGCACGCGCGCCTGCCCGGGCCCGCACCGCCCGCAGGCAACAGAGGGCGCCGAGCAGCAGGAGCGCGATGCTCAGGGTCGCCTGGTGAGCGGCGATCCAGAAGCGAGCGCTCGAGAAGTTCGGCATTGTGGCGTAAACCGCCGGGACCGCGAAGGCCAGGGCACGGGGCAGCTCGAGCTCGCGGAGGACGGCCCAAAGGAAAAGCACGGCAAGCGAGAGAATGACGGCGCCCATAACGTGGTACCCGAGGGGACGTACGCCGAACGCCTTGAAAGCCAGGGCGAAGTAGACGTTGTGGACGGGTCGCTGTGCGATGCCGGGGTCGCCCGCGTGGAGTTCCTCCATGAGCTCGACCAGCGAGCCGTCGGCATTGTGGTGAAGGATGCCGAGGAACTTCCAGTCGTCACTGTAGAAGCCGAGGTCACCGACGTACGGCACCAGGCAAAGCGCCGTGACCACCGTCAGGGCCAAGCCCTCGGCAGCCGCAGGGGGGAGCGCAGCAAGCCGGGATGCCATCCATCTGACCGTGGTCGGCTTGACGCGACCAGTCCGAGAAGCGACCGACGCCTTCAGCGCGACCCTCCGAGGGGAATGCGACGAGCCGAGTATGATCCTGGCCGTTGTTTCGTGCGCGGATCGCGGCCTCCTTGGGTGCGGCACTTCTCGTTGCCGCGACCTTCCTTCCGGTCAATGGCGGGGGCCGAGCCGGTTACCCGTATGCGATCTACGACAAATCGGTGCAGAAAGAGCTCCTCCTCTTTTCCCTGGAACCCCTGGGAGTGGCAGTCGCCACGATGCTAGCTGTCGCGTTCCTGCTCCGTCGCTATGGGAAAGTTACAGGTGGCATCCTTTTGGGATTCGGATTCCAGACGGCCTTTCTCTTTCTCGCCCACTTCGGCATCGCGACCTTCGGGAATCCGGAGTACAACTCGTTTCGCCCTGGAAGCCTCGTCGGCGGAGCGGGCGCGGCGTTCCTCCTGCTCGCCGGCGGGCTCGCCCTTCTGCGCTCCACGAGCGGCCGCAGGTCGTCGGGGAACTGACCGGCGCCCGATAGAGGGGGAGATCACCGCTCGCGTGCGCCGTATGGTGTGAAGTCGTAATCGCAGGCAACGAGGGCCTGCCCTGAGCCGACGGGCGCTTCCCGGTTCTCACTCAAGAGGAGGTCGCATGCCGCATCCACGTGGTCGTACACGGTTCGCGCCCCGCCTGCAGCCCCCCTCGCCAGCCACAACCCCACACGGTAGGTCCCGGGGGTCAGATGAAGCTGACGGATCGTGATCACGAAGTGGTTCTCCCCTGTCGAGAGCTGGAGAGGGGGACCCTCGAGCACGGGGTCGACGTTGACGAGGACGGTCCCGCCGAGGGTCGAGACGTAGACCGCCAGGCTGGTCACCGGTACCTCTCGCGCCGCCTCCACGACGACCTCGAACCGGAGAGGCTCGCGGACGCGTGGTGCCATGCCGCTGCCGGCGGTATTGCAGTAGCGCATTGCCGAAAAGCGCGCGTCGCCGGTGCCTTTGCGGGGCGCCGTTTGGAGGTCCACCCAAGTGTCCGGCTGGGTGAGGCCTGAGAGGTTGGTGAGATAGGACGCGACGACCTCGTCGCTGGGAGCGTCGAGTCGCAACCGGCCGTCGTCGATCCAAAGCGTCCGCGCGCAGAGCTGACGGATCGCGTCCATGTTGTGACTGACGAAGACGATGGTTCGTCCCCTCCCACCTGCGAGCTCACGCATCCGTCCGAGACACTTGCGCTGGAACTGGGCGTCGCCGACGGCCAGCACCTCGTCGACGAGCAGGACCTCGGGCTCGAGGTGTGCTGCAACCGCGAACGCCAGGCGCATGTACATGCCCGTCGAGTAACGCTTGACCGGGGTGGTGAGAAAGTCGGCGACGCCCGAGAACTCGACGATCTCGTCGAACCTGCGCTCGATCTCCGCTCTCCTCATTCCCAGGATCGCCCCGTTCAGGTAGATGTTCTCCGTGCCCGTCAGCTCGGGGTGGAAGCCGCTGCCCACCTCGAGGAGCGAGCCGACGCGTCCCCGTAGAACGGTGCGCCCCTCGGTAGGACGGGTGATGCGGCTGAGGACCTTCAGGAGGGTGCTCTTGCCGGCTCCGTTGTGGCCGATGACGCCGACGACCTCGCCCTCTTCGATGTCGAAGGTGACGTCGCGCAGAGCCCAGGCATAGCTGGGTGGCGCCACCGGAGGCCTGTGGCCCCCAAGATGGCGGACGGCGAGCGTCCACGCCCGGGCGATCGCATCGCGAAGCGCCAGGTACTGCTCCCTCTCGCCGAGCACGTAGCGCTTGCCGAGACCTGCTACTTGCACTGCCGGCTCGCCCATAATCAGACCTCGTCGGAGAAGGTGTCCTCCATCCGGCGGAAGGTGAGCAGACCACCGCCGAGGAGCACGAGGGCGGCGAGAACGGACGCCGTCAGAACGAGACCCGGTGCCTCGGCCTTGCCGATCAGCGCCCAACGGAATCCTTCGATGGCGCCGACCATCGGGTTCAGACCGTAGAGGAAGCGCCACTCCCTGGGCACGAGCGAGATGGAGTAGGCGACCGGGGTGATGAAGAGCCAGGCTTGGACCAGAAAGGGAATGACGTATCGAACGTCGCGGTAGCGGACGTTGACGGCGGCGAGGAAGAACCCGACGGCGAAGGCTGTCGTCGTCGCCAGCAAGAGGAAGAGCGGCAGCGCGAGGACCCACGCTGTGGGGACGATCCCGTAGAAGCCCATCATGAGCACGAGAACGACGAACGCGAGCAGGAAGTCGACCAGCGCCCCGAGGACAGCCGAGATCGGAAGGACCAGCCGAGGGAAGTACACCTTGGTGATCATCCGCTCGTTCTGTGTGAGGCTGGCCGCCGCTTGGGTGATGGCGTTGGCGAAGAAGGTCCACGGCACCAATGCGGTGAACGCGAACACAGGGTAGGGCACGTTGTCTGAGTCGAGCTTGGCCAGCCGGCCGAACACGACGGTGAAGATCAGCATGGTGAAGACAGGTTGAAGGATCGCCCAGGCCGCGCCCAGGGCGGTCTGCTTGTAGCGGACCTTCACGTCGCGCCACGTGAGGAAGTACAACAGCTCCCGGTTCTGCCAGAGCTCTCGCAGGCCCGGTCCGGGCCAGCCCGACCGCGGTTCGTTGACCGTGACGGTCTCGGCACCGTGTTCGCTCACGTGTGCTTCCGCAGGGTCCGCCGAGGGCACCGGTCTACGCTCGGGGCGTAAGTATGGCCATGCAACGTTGGGCGGCGACAGGAGGCGACCCCGAGGTGCCCGGCCCGGAGGTGACGGTGATCATCACCAACCACAACTATGGTCGGTTCCTCGCCGATGCCGTCGCCAGTGCTCGCTCCGATCGCCAAGGCGTGCACATGCAGATCGTCGTCGTGGACGACGGGTCCGACGACAACTCCTCCCAAATCCTCGACTCGATGGAGCCTGACGTCAGGGTGATCCGCCAGGGCAATGTCGGCCAGGGCGCGGCCATGAACGCCGGCTTCCGGGCTTGTGGGGCACCGCTCGTAATGTTCCTCGACGCCGATGACACACTCCTCGAGGGAACCGGGGCGGCGGTCGTCCAGGCGTTCGCCCGTCACCCCGGAGTGGCTCGCGTCCATTTCGGGCTCCGTTGCATCGATGCGGAGGGGGAGCCGACGGGGCAGTGCCTCCCCGAGCCGGGACGGTCGCTTCCCGACGGCGACCTGCGGGCGCTGGTCCTCAGCACCCCGGACGACATCGCGTGGCAGCCGACTTCGGGCAACGCGTTCGCGGCGGACACCCTTCGCCGCATCCTCCCCATGCCGGAGGCACCGTACCGCATAGCGGCTGACCACTATCTCTCCAATCTGAGCGCGCTTCTCGGAGAGGTACGCGACCTCGGGAGAGACGGTGCGAACTATCGAATCCATGGTGACAACGCCGATTATCGTGACCGCGCCGACCTTCCCTCCTGGACCCGAAGGATCATCGAGCGCACAATCGTCACGCATCAGCGACTCCACGCACTCGCCGACGATTTGCACCTCCACTTTCCCGACGACCCGCTGTCGGTTCCATCGGTCACGTTCATCGCCAATCGTCTGTTCTCTCTCCGCGCCGACCCCGCCGGCCATCCCGTCCCCGTTGACCGAAGGTTTCGGCTGGCAAGGGCAGGGATGCAGGCCACCTTGGCGAGGCGCGACCTCACCCGGGCGCGCCGCGTCGCCGGTGTCCTGTGGTTCGCGGCGATGGCGATCTCGCCCCGCCGGATCGTGACGCCTCTGGCTCGGCGGGTCCTGACCCGGTGACCCGGCTCCGGGTCGCGTTCGCCGAGGTA
>JALYGD010000231.1 GCA_030777265.1 Actinomycetota bacterium
GGAACGCCGCGGTCGCTTTCACTCTCGTTTCCGGTCGATACCGGGCATCCAAGCCACTCCCGCTGCGGCGACACCTCCTGATAGACCTGCTAACGTGAACGTCGCCCCAGTGAGGGGTGGTACGCACAGGTCATCGGACGCAGGCCGAGACCTCGCCAGAAGGACGCACTACATGCCAGAGGGAACTGTCAAGTGGTTCAACTCAGAGAAGGGCTTCGGATTCATCCAGCCCGACGCCGGCGGCGAAGACCTCTTCGTGCACTTCTCCGCTATCCAGATGACAGGCTACAAGGCGCTCGAGGAGGGGCAGAAGGTCACCTTCGAGATCGTCCAGGGCCAGAAGGGTCCGCAAGCTAGCATGGTCGTTCCCCACTAGACCGCGGGTCAGTGGTTGTGGCACAGCACCCAGACAAGTCGGGTAGCGCACCAGCGGTAGCGACCGACTCCTAGCATCCGCAGCTGGGAGACCTCAACGCCTCCGGCTCCGGCCGGGGGCGTTCCGCGTAGAGAACTGCTCGCCGAGCGTGTCATCGCGGTTCGAAGGTCGTGCCGCTTCGAGAGGTACAGCGCGTTCCGCGCCAGCAGCTGACTCGACGCGGAATCGAGTGGATGCGTCTGGATTCAGGAGATTGAGGGAGGGCAGTTGCGGCGGTCCGCTCAACTCTGTGACGGCCACCATTCGCGACTTCAGGAGGTGCGGGTGGGAAACTCCGGAGTGGCCCCAGGACCACGTCGCCGCGAGGTCCTCGCAGGGTGATGACGAACAGCCTCGGCGTTCCTCTGCCGCCACAGGGCGCAGAGCTTGCCGAGACGACGTGATGGAGGATCTCAGGGTGGAGCGGACATGGTCACCGGGTGGCGGGTTCGGCAGCAAGATCGAGAACGCAGCCGACTGGGTGGGGCAACTCCGGCAGCTCCGGAAAGGAACCACCACCATGGGTCTTGCCATAAACGTCGACCGGGTCGTCGCTGTTCTCCTGGCGGACGGCTGGCACGACGTGGCCCCCCGCAACCCCGAGGACTCGCGTTCGTCGTTCATCATCGATGCCTACGAGTACGTGGCGCCCCATATCCGTCAGGAAGATGACGCGCCGGCCGTCTGGCAGAACGACGACCCAGGATTCGCGTTCGCCGAGGCCGACGGAAAGCACTGGATCGTCGGTCCCCTCACGGCCATCATGGCCATCCGGTACCGAGGCTACGGCGCGTGAAGGCACTGCTCGCCGCGCCCGTCGCGTCGTCGTCTCGTACACCGCTCCGTCGAATCGACCGGTTCGCCGACAGCTCCGCCAATTAGTCTCTGATGAGGGGTGCTACGTCAACGCGGCGAACCCTCGCGGGGAAGGGGGAACGACGTGCTCGCCGACGCGGAAGTGCTCGTCGAGGGGATCGGCGCCTGCTCGGGCTTCGCCTACGGTCCGGTGAAGATCCTCGAATCGCCACAGCAGGACCACCGCTTCGAGCAGGGCGACATTCTCGTCGCGGCCATGACCGCGCCCGATTGGGTCCCGATCATGAACCGCGCCGGTGCGTTCATCACCGACAGCGGGGGCGTGACGAGCCATGCCGCGATCGTCGGCCGCGAGATGGGAGTGCCCTGCGTCGTGGGCACCGGTAACGCGACGTCGGTTCTGCGCGAGGGTCAGAATGTCACCGTCGATGGCATGGCCGGCATTGTCTATGCAGGAGACGTGACCGACGCGCTCGAGGAACATCGTGAGGAGCGGGTCGAGGCCCGTGACCGACAGGTCGGGATCTCCCCAGTCACCCCGCTGGCGACGAGCCTCTACGTGAACCTCGCGATCGCCAGCCGCGCCGAGGAGATCGCCGCGCTGCCCGTGGACGGCGTCGGCCTCTTGCGGGCGGAGTTCCTCATCATCGACGCCCTCGACGGCGAGCATCCGAAGCACGTCATCTCCAGCGGGCGGCGTGAGGAGGCCATCGAGCGGATGAAGGAGAACGTGCTGAAGATCACCCGCCCCTTCCATCCCCGGCCGGTCGTCTACCGGATGATGGACTTCAAGGCGAACGAGTTTCGCGGCCTGAAAGGCGGCGAGGAGTATGAGCCGCACGAAGAGAACCCCATGCTCGGCTATCGCGGTTGCTACCGCTACATCAAGGATCCCGACGTCTGCGCCTTGGAACTCGAGGCCCTCGCGCGGGTCCGTGAGGAGACCGACAACCTTCACCTCATGATCTCCTTCGTGCGCACGCCGTGGGAACTCGAGCGTTGCCTCGAAGTTGTCGACGAGAGTCCGCTCGGCGACGACCGTGATTTGAGGACGTGGGTGATGGCGGAGGTACCCTCGGTCGTCTACCGCATCCCGGAGTACGCCGCGCTCGGGGTCGACGGAGTTTCGATCGGGTCGAACGACCTCACGCAGCTCATGCTCGGCGTCGACCGCGACAACGAACAACTCGGCGAACTTTTCGACGAGATGGACGAAGCGGTGTTGTGGGCCATCGAGCGGATCGTCAGCGCCTGTCACGAAGCCGGCATCACCTCCTCGCTGTGCGGGCAGGCGCCCTCGAACCGGCTGGGGTTCGCGGAGCACCTGGTTCGCTTCGGCATCACGTCGATCTCGGTGAATGTGGATGTCGTCGAGCATTCCCGGCGCGCGATCGCGGAGGCGGAGCGCAAGATCTTGCTGGAGCGGCCGCGGGCGACGAGCGCGGCGGCTGGCTGAGGGCACAGCTCGGCCTCAGCGGTCGGAGGGCGCTGATCAGGCGAGGACCGAGGCTCGCTCGTAGCCGGCTTCAGCGGTTGCTGTCACACCAGCTGGCCCATCTCCCGATTCGGCGTCGCTCTCGACGCCGCTTCCACCGCACCCTCCAGCGGCTACGCCGGTGCTGGAGCCCCAGCCCGAGGCAACGCACGCGTGCGAGCGCGGCCTCGCATCCTCGTAGGTACCCCAGTTCCTGCATACCTCGGGCACAGATGGCCGCGATGGTCGTGGCCTCGGAGCAGGTGAGGGCGCGTCTCCAGGCGCCGACCCGCTCGATCGTGATCGGCTCCGCCACCCTGCTCTTCCAGGTTTCCCACGCAACGAAGA
>JALYGD010000232.1 GCA_030777265.1 Actinomycetota bacterium
CCCCCACCTGGGCCGTCGTCCCCTCGCGCTCGCGAATCCCTTGGAGCTCACCGGCCTCGAAGGTCGACACCGCCAGCGATGGTCGGTTGTCCAGGTCGAGGGCGGCTCGCAGGACCTCGCGTATCACGTCGGTGCTCACTACCCGCACGATCTCGAGTCGGCGTGCAAGGCCTTCCGCGACCGTTGACTTGCCAACACCCGTGGCACCCCCAATGAGTATGAACAGGGGGCGGTTGTGGCGGCGTGTCGCTGCAATCAAGGCGATGCCTCACTCACACGTGGCCGACGTCGAGTGCGCGGCGTAACAGACCGCCGCGCAGAGGAAAGGAGCGGCGAAGCTTCGACCACGGTGTGCTGCCGGAGGGTAGGGACTTCCGCCCGCCCGGGGCAAGATGCCGAGGCCGGACCAGCGCTAAGGGGCACGGGGCGGCATCGGTCCCCTCCCGTGTCCCTCGCGGTCTTGCCATGCCCACCCGCCCGGGCCTACGGCCCGCCCCGGATCTCCCCACCCGCCCGGGCCTACGGCCCGTCCCGGAGCAAGCCGAGCCCGCTCGTGCGATCTCCCACCCCGAGTGTCAGGACGCCGGCGAGATCCCAACGCAGCTGCCGCACGGAGAAGCCCTTGGCTGCGCCGATGCGGGAGCACCGGGCGTAGGCAGCGGCGTCCCGCCCCGGCACTGCTGCGCAAGCCGACGGACCAGCGCCCGAGAGCCAGACGTGGACTCCGACCGCGCGGAGCTCAGTGACGAGCGCCGCTGTCTGGGGCATCGCGGCTAGTCGGGGGGGCTCGTGGAGACGGTCGCCGGCGAGGTCCGCCTCGGCCGGCCACACTCCCAGGAGCGCCGCGAGGACGTGACCCGCGCGAGCCGTGTGGTCGATGAGGTCCTCGCGGTCGAGCGCGTGGGGCAGTACCGAGCGGGCGGCTGACGTGGGCTGGCGGTTCTCCGGCACGAAGGCAACCGGCACGAGGCGGGAATGAGGCTGAGCACGCCGAATTACGAGCTCCGAGCGGTCGCTACGAGCGGCGCAGACGAGACCCCCAAGCACGGCCGCAGCCACGTTATCGGGATGACCTTCGAGCTCGACGGCGAGACGGACGAGTTCGAGGTCACCGACAGGCAGTTCACAGACCGTGCGGGCGAGGGCCAGACCGGCGACGATCGCGGCAGACGAGGACCCTAGGCCGCGTTCGAGTGGGATGGCGTTGCGGGTACAGATCATCACGTCGGGCGCCGGCGCGTCGGCGTGGTCACAGAGCGCAAGGAAAGAGCGCCACAGCAGGTTCTCGTCGTCGGTCGGCAGCTCGCCGGCGCCCTCGCCTTCGGAAACGACCCGCTCCTGTCGTCCGTCCCGAGGCAGCGCGACGGCCTCGAGGTGAAGACCGACTGCGGCCCCGAAGGCGTCGAAGCCCGGCCCGAGGTTCGCGGTCGTGGCTGGGACGCGGACGCCCAGCACGTGGCGAGAGCCCATCCTCAGTCCCTCCCGCCTCCGTCGCGGCCTTGGACAGGGGTGTCGCGGTTGGGGCAAGGTCTGAGCAATCTTGTCGCGGTCTTGGGCAAACCGGACCGCTCCGAACTCAAGAACACTCCGAACTCAAGACCACTCCTGACTCCAGGACCGCTCCTCCGGTCTCCCACACCCGTCACTCCGCTCGCTCAGGGCCGAGGGGGGCGAGCTCATCAGGCTCGACAGCGGCCGGTGCCAGCGGGTCGTCATCTCCGCGCCACAGGTCGCGTGTCCAGGTGAGCCACCAAGCGCCATAGACGAGAGCGAGAGCCGCGAGGGCGAACGAGGCGAACTCGAGCCCGAAGACCTCAGCGACGGCCGCCGCTATGAGCCCGGAGACTCCGATGGCAAGCGTAGCGAGGCCGAAGTCGAGGCTCATGACGCGGCCGCGGATGGCGTCGGGGGTCGTGAGCTGCAGGCCGTACGTGGACAACACCCACTGCGCCCCGCCTCCGGCGTGTGCGAGAGCGACGCAGAGCGACATAGCGGTGAGTCCACGCGCGAAGGGCAGGAAGGTGTAGGCCACTCCGTAGGACACGATCGCGAAACCACAAGTCGCGACCTGCCGCCGCCCATCGCCTCGGACTACTGAGCGGGCCAGGAACGGGCCGACGAGCGCCCCGAAGCCGCGGGCGGCGAGCAGCAGCCCGATGCCCTCGTCCCCCGAGCCGAAGCGCAAGGTCGCGTAGGCCGGCAAGAGTCCGACGATGCCGTTGCCGACCCCGACCCCGGCCTTTGTAACCATGAAGGCGCGGACGACCTTGCGGCCACGTGCAAGCCGCCACACCTCGCGCAAATGGATCAGGATGCTCGCCTTGTCGGGGACTGGTCCGGACCGGAAGGGCCGGCGGATGCGCAGGATGAGGGCGGCGGAGGCGACGAAGGTCGCCGCGTCGACGATGAAACTTGCCTCCCGGCCGAACAGTGCCGTGAAGACGCCACCGAGCGCTGCCCCCACGAACAGCATCGATCCCCACACGCTCGACAACGCCGCCTGCGCGAGCGAGAGGTCCTCCTCGTCGACGAGGTTGGGCAGCACTGCCGAGGTAACCGGATCGAAGAAGGCGGACAGGGCGGAGATGAGGGCGACGCAGAGATAGGCGAGCCAGGCCTCGCCCACCACCGCCACCGAGATGAGGGCGACCGCTGGCAGGACCCGTAGGAGGTCGGACGCGACCATCAGGCGACGACGGTCCACCCGATCGGCGACGACCCCGGCGACGGGCGAGAGCAGGAAGATCGGAAGGACGTTCGCAGCGAACACCACCGCGGTCGAGCTCTCACGCCCGGTCAGCTCGATGACGAGCCCGCTCACTGCCACGAAGCCGAACCAGTCCCCGCCGAGAGAGACAACCGCAGCGAAGAAGAGCCGCCGGAACTCGCCGTTGCGGCGAAGCAGCCTGACGAGCGCACGAAGCTGGGCGCCGCCGCCGGTCAGCGGGCCCCTCTGGCGCGAACCGGTTCCCTCCCGCTGCCTGCCATCATCGCCGTGCACCCGAGGTGCGACAGACGCGGTCGCCGAACCGGGCGGCCAACGTCCTCTTGAGGCCGACCTCCTCATCTGGTCCTCCCGCCCTCACCAGGCGAGATCGAGCAATTCGGCGGCCCGGTCGACGTCGGCAGGGATGACCGGGGGCTGGGCAGCCCCCGCAATGGCCCAGTCAGGATCTTTCAGGCCGTGACCGGTCAGGACGCATACCACCGTCACACCGGCTTCGAGCTCGCCCGCTTCGTGCAGTTGGAGCAGACCTGCGATCGAGGCTGCCGAAGCCATCTCGACAAAGACCCCCTCGAGCGCGACGGTCCGATACGCGTTCAGGATCTCGCGGTCGGTGACGGCGCGGATGGAACCCTTGGACTGCTCCGCGGCCTCCACCGCCCGGCTCCACGAGGCAGGGTTGCCGATACGGATCGCGGTCGCGATGGTGGTGGGGTGCTCGATGGGGTGGCCATGCACGATCGGGGCTGCCCCGGCCGCCTGGTAGCCGCGCATGACCGGAAGCCGGTCGACGAGCCCATCCGCCTGATACTCGCGGTAGCCGCGCCAGTAAGCGGTGATATTGCCGGCGTTGCCGACCGGCATGACGTGCACGT
>JALYGD010000233.1 GCA_030777265.1 Actinomycetota bacterium
GGCCCCTTCGACGGCCAGCCGCCCGGCACGGGAGCACCGAAGGCCTCTCCCTCGACAATCCTGTTGGTACGACTACGCATGTTGACAGTCTTCCAGGCATCGGATGAGCTACGCGCCGTTAGGGTGCCCGGTCGTCGCGAGACCGCGCTCGGATTATGAGCGCCCGTTCTGTTGCAGTTGCAGCCCACCACGCGCAGCGGAGCCGTCGATCTGGTCGAGCCCGTCGTGGCACTGTGGGCATTGCGCCGGTGAGCCGTTAGCCCCGTTGCGGAGGAGCGATGGACCACATCGACGTTGGGGGACTCCGAGTCGCATTTGAGCGCCGAGGTCAAGGGCCGCCCCTCGTCCTCCTCCACGGATGGCCCTCCAACAGCCGAGAGTGGCGGCGCCAGCTCGAGGCTCTCTCAGACGAGTTCACCGTGGTGGCGTGGGATGCGCCGGGAGCTGGCCGGTCGTCGGACCCACCGGAGACGTTCGGCCTCGCTGACTGGGCCGACTGCCTGGCCGCATTCATCGACGCCCTCGGGCTGGAGCGACCGCACGTGGCGGGGTTGTCATTCGGCGGCGGGCTGGCCCTCGAGCTTTATCGTCGGCATCGGGCTGTTCCCCGCACGCTCATCCTGACCTCGGCATACGCGGGGTGGGCAGGTTCCCTTCCCACTGAGGTCGTCCAGGAGCGGCTCCAGCTGATGCTTCACAACTGCGACCTACCATCCGACCGGTGGGCTCCCGCATGGATCGAGACGCTGCTGGCCGAGGACGCGTCGACGGAGATGGTGGAGGAGCTCATGTTGATCGCGTCGGAGCTCCATCCGGCTGGCACCAGAGTCGCGATGCGAGCCTTCGCCGAAGCCGATCTTCGCGACGTGCTGCCCCACATCGACGTTCCCACGCTGCTGCTCTATGGCGAGAGGGACGTGCGAGCTCCAAAGGACGTCTGGCGGTCGTTGCATGAGGGAATCCGCCGTTCGAGGCTCGTGCTCATACGGGACGTCGGCCACATGATCGATATCGAAGCCGCCGACCGTTTCAATTCCGAGGTCCGCGACTTTCTGCGCGATGTCGGGGACTGAGACCAGTGAACTGTCTCGCTCGGGGTGAAGCCGAGCGCCGCGTCACTCGGCTACGGGATCCTCCACAGCAAGGGCCTGACCGCTGTCACGAGCGGACGGCTCGAGCGTCTATGAACCTGCTCGAGCCGGGAGGAGCACGGGGCCGACGATCGGTCTGCCTGGGACGATTTGTTGCGGGGCGGGCCGGCGAATCGGATGTCGACTCGTTGGTGAGCGCATCACAGCGGGACCTGGCACGGGCCCGCGCTACCGTCAATCGGCGAGGGACATGAACGGCACCGAGCTGCGGGAACAGGGACGGCGACCCTTCGACCGAGGGGGCGGGCAGTACGACTGGCCGCTGCACGTATCGAGGCCCGCCACCGTTCCGTGCGGCCCCACTTCGGCGAAGCGTGGGGCGTCCACCATCAGGTCTCCTCGGGGCGCAGCACCAGATGGCTCGTAGCGCCGAACGGCCTCGCTGGTGTTGTGGCCGAGGGCGAAGGCGGGGCCGTTCACGGCGAGGGGAGTACAGCCCGACGGCCGCTGAACTCGGGGACTGTGCCCGATCGAATGGGTGGGTCAGGCTTCTGCGGCCAGCCACGCCCCTGCGCTCAGCTTCGGGCCCGGTCGGCTGCACCGCCACGACCGACTGGTCACCCACGTCGGGAAGAGCTCCGGGACCAGCTCCCGGCAGGTGCCACAGTCAATGCAGCGGGTGTCGACGAACCATGCGCCGTCGGCGTTCCGTGCGTCTCGCTGGTCGATGCGGTCCCCGCCTCAACGGTAGGGACGCCAGCCGGTCGACGTCGCCTCTCGGGCGGTGGCCTAGGAGTCGCCCTCGTACTGGAAGGAGTAGAAGCCCCCCCGCATGTCGGCGGCCAACACGTAGCCCTCGTAGAACACGGCGTCCCAGATCATGGGACGGTCCCTTTCGATCTCGCCGAAGAATCCGATGAGTGGCTG
>JALYGD010000234.1 GCA_030777265.1 Actinomycetota bacterium
CGCCAGTTCCGGGCCAAAGTCCGGTATCCCCGCGCCTCCAGGTAGGCGACAGCGAGGTCTTCGCCAGCGTCGCCGAGCCGACGCCGCGGGCACGGGGGAGGTGCGGGGCCGCGGGCCATGCAAGGGACGCTAGGAGAGGAGGCCTGGCAGGCCGGGAGAGGTGTGGCCCCGGGATGTTGATAGTCCGTTTGACTAGGGAGTCACGATTCGGCGGTGACCTCCTCGACCTCGGCGAGCTCCCGATCGACCCAATGGAAGATGTCGTGCTCGTGGACGTTGCTCGCCATGCGCTTGAGTCTCGGCCGCCACTCCTCACCGTCCGTCTCGAGCGCCTGTTCGATGCGGCCCGAGAGCCCTTCGACGTCGAAGGGATTGCAGCTGATTGCGTCGGGGAGCTCCAGCGCCGCCCCGGTGAATTCGGACAAGACGAGGACGCCCGTCCCGTCGACGGCGTCCTGGGAGACGACGAATTCCTTGGCGATGAGGTTCATGCCGTCCTTCAGAGGGGTCACCACCGCGACATCCGCGAGCTGGTAGAAAGCGACGAGTCGCGGCTGAGGAACCCCGCGGTGGAGGTAGTAGACAGGGACGTCCTGGCCAGGCTCGGTGAAGCGACCGTTGATGCGACCGACCGTGCGTTCGACGTCGCGCCGCAGCTCGCGGTACTCCTGCACGCCTTCGCGGCTCGGTACCGCGATCTGAACGAACGCGAGCTTGGCGCGCAGGTCGGATCGCCGCTCCAGGAGCAGCTCGATGGCCTTGAAACGCTCGTGGATCCCCTTCGTGTAGTCGAGCCGGTCGCAACCCAGGATGACCTTGCGTCCGGAGAACTGCTCACGGAGGGCTTCCAGCTCCCCCCCCACCTCTTCGCTGCGGGCGAGCTCGGCAAAGCGCCGTGAGTCGACCGAGATGGGGTGCGCCGCCGTGCGCACCCTTCGGCCATCGGGGAGGACGATCGTGCGGCCGTCGATGGCCGTGCGTTTCGGATGGAGACGCTCGACGGCACGGGTGAAGTTGTCGCGGTAGCGCTCCGTGTGGAAGGCGACGACGTCGGCACCGAGCAGGCCCTCGAGGATCTCCTCCCGCCATGGCAGACGCGCGAAGAGCTCGGGAGGTGGGACGGGGATGTGGAGGAAGAACGCAATTGGAGAGGCCGGATGGCGTTCGCGGAGGAGCTTGGGTAGCACCATGAGGTGGTAGTCGTGCACCCACAACAGGGGCGCCTCGTGGTCGAACTCGAGGTCCTCGGTGGTCTCGGCGAAGGTGTGGTTGACCTCGTCGTACGTCTTCCACCAACCACGCTCGAAGACCGGCTGCTCGACCAGGTCGTGGAACAGAGGCCATATCGTGCGGTTCGCGAAGCCGTAGTAGTAGCCCTGCAGCTGGGCATTGGTGAGCGACAGCGAGCGCAGCTCGATGTCGAGCCCCTCGACGCGCGACGGCACGTCTTCGTCGCCGCCGTCCCAACCCACCCACATGCCGTCCTGCCGCTCCATCACCGGTCGCAACGCGGTGACGAGTCCACCCATGCTCACTTGCCACTTGCCCTTCGACTTCGTCACGGGCAGACGGTTCGCGACCGCGACGATGGGCCGCTCCACGCGGTCCGTCGCGTCGTCCCGCTCGGATCGCTCAGAGCTCACGTCCCGGTCCTCCTACGAGCCGACAGCATTCGTGACCGACATTACGACGAGACGCCGCAACTGGAGACGCAGGGGGCCGTTCGCTTGGTCGGACCGCCCGACGAATCCGCCAAACAGCCGGCACTCCTGCCGGTCAGGCGACCATCTCCGTCGTCGTCTCAGGAGACCCAAGACGGCTCCTCTCGCGCCGCTCCTGCGGAGCGCCGCTCACGGCAGGGGGTCGAGGTTCGCGTCGATCTGGGCTATGAACGCCGCTCGGGTCTCGGCCGTCACGGGTCCGGGGGCATTGAGCTCGAGGTCACCTATGGCGTGTACCGGCAGTACGGGACGGGTCGCCGACACGACGAAGGCCTCATCAGCAGAGAGGACCTCATCGAGCCGATAGACGCCGACCTTGACGTCGACGACCTTGCGCAGCTCGGCCAGCGTGATCGAGTCGAGGATCGGCAGCTGCGTCCAGTCGGGGGCGTGGATCATCCCCTGTCGGACCCACGCGAACGCTGCCGTCGGGACCTCGAGTACCACCCGGTCGCTGATCACGAGCGCGTCGTCGCTGTGTGCGAGCCGAGCCTGCCTGCTGGCCCACGCGTTCACGGCATACGAGAGGGTCTTGGTGCCGGTCAGCGCGTTCGCCCACGGAATGTCGACGGGTTCCAGCGCGATGCTGTCGGGCCAGACCGGTCGGTGCAGGATGCCCCGCACCGTGCCATCGCGTGTGACGATGAGCTTCAGCGACCCGTCGCGATCCCCCCAGGCCGCCAGCAGATCCGCGACGACCTGGCGCAACACCGGTAGGCGGATGCCCATGGTCTTCGCCGAGCGGCGCAGGCGCGCGAGGTGGGCGCCGAGCGCGTGGGTACGGCCTCGGCGCACGAGCACCGCATCGAAGACGGCGTCCCCGCGCAGGAAGCCGTCGTCGAGCAGCGGGACGGTCGCCTCAGCGGCGGGCACCACCCGCCCCTCCATCCACGCGATCGGCTTCGGCGTCGTGGCGGCGGGCTCGACCTGCGCGGACATGCTCACATCCTCGCAGAAGCTCTTCTCGGAAGGAACCAGCCCCTTCCCGCGTTCATTACCACGTATCCTTGCGGGGAGGGAGTCGGCCAGGCGACCGCGGCGACGGCAGGTGGGTACACGGCCCACGCACTGCCGGCGCCGAGGAAAGTCCGGACTCCGCAGGGCAGGGTGCTGGGTAACGCCCAGGCGCGGCGACGCGCGGACAGTGCCACAGAAAACAGACCGCCTCCGCCCGCGAGCGCGAAGTAGCCGCAAGGCGAACCCGACCGCGGGCGGAGGTAAGGGTGAAACGGTGCGGTAAGAGCGCACCAGCGTCCGGGGTGACCCGGACGGCTCGGTAAACCCCACCTGGAGCAAGGCCAAGCAGGGACAGGGTGGCCCGCCCGCAACGTCCCAGGTAGGCCGCACGAGGCGTCGGGTAACCGACGTCCCAGATAGATGGCCGCCACCCGGCCGCCCCCTGCGGCCGGGAACAGAATCCGGCTTACGGCCGGCTCCCTCCTCGTTCTCGTCTCGCGCTACTCGACCAGCCCGCCCTGCGCGGTCGCCGGGCGACTGACCCACACCGTCTTGTGGTTTGTGAATTCACGGGCGCCTTCGCGGGCGAGCTCACGGCCGTAGCCGGAGTCCTTCATGCCGCCGAAGGGCAGCCGGGGGTCGGACTTGGTGAGCTCGTTGATGAACACCATGCCGGACTCGATGCGCTCTGCCAGCCGCTGGCCGCGTTCGAGATCGGACGTCCAGAGCGCCGCACCGAGCCCGTAGCGCGACGAATTGGCCAGCGCCAGGGCGACCTCCTCGTCTTCGGCATGCATGAGCGCCGCGACCGGACCGAAGACCTCCTCCTCAGCGGCAGGGGCCTCGGCGTTCACGTCTCGGATGATCGTCGGTGCGTAGTAGAAGCCGCGACCATCGAGGGACTCCCCTCCCAGCACCAGCGTTCCCCCGTCGCGGTGCTGCAGCGTTCTTGCGACCTGGTCCGCCACCACATCGCGGAGGTCTCCGCGGGCAAGGGGACCGACGTCGGTGCCTTCGTCCATCGGATCACCGACGACGAGGCTCTCGACCTCCTCACTGAAGCGCTGGAGGAACTCCTCGTAGACGGACCGGATGACGATGATCCGCTTCGCATTGATGCAGCTCTGGCCGGAGTTGAGATAACGGCTCTGGCACGCGACGGCCGCGGCCTCGTCGAGGTCGGCGTCCTCGAGGACGACGCAGGGGTCGGAGCCCCCGAGCTCGAGGACCGTCTTCTTCAGGTGCTGCCCAGCCGTCGACGCCACCGCCCGACCGGCCCGGTCACTGCCCGTGATCGTGACACCGCGGATGCGGTCGTCGCCGATGATCTCAGCGGCCTTTCCATGGCCGATCACGAGCGTCTGGAAACCCCCTTCAGGCAGGCCAGCTCGGGCGAACACTTCCTCGATCGCCAATCCACAACCGGTCGTGTTCGAGGAGTGCTTGAGCAACCCGACGTTGCCGGCGGCGAGGTTCGGCACGGCGAAGCGGAAGGCCTGCCAGAAGGGAAAGTTCCACGGCATGATCGCGAGGATGGGCCCGAGGGGATCGAAGCGGACATACGAGCGGTCCGCGTCAGATCCGATCTCTTCCACCTGCAGATACTGGGCCGCCCGCTCGACGTAGTGCCGGCACAGCCAGGCACATTTCTCGATCTCCGAGCGTGACGCGGCGATCGGTTTGCCCATCTCCTTCGTTATGAGCTCCGCGAGATCCTCGCGCCGATGGTCGAGGACCTCCGCGGCCGAGGACAGGACCTTCGCCCGCTCGTCGATCGGCGTCCGACCCCACTCGTCAACGTAGAAGGACCAGGCCCGCGCGAGCTTGTGGATGAGCTGCTCGTCGTCGTGCTCCTCATACGTCTGCAACGTCTCCCCCGTGGCGGGGTTGATCGTCTCGATCCTCGCCATCGTCGGACCTTTCCTCAATCGTCCCACCCATCCCGGCCCCTTCGGGGCCTGCCCACCAATCTGGAGATGTCGACCCTCGGGATCGCGGACAGATCGACCCTCCGGGTCGCGGCAGTATGAAAGCACTGGACCTGCCCAGCCCCGAGAGTCCGATCGGACGCTCCGCTCGCTGCTTGGGGAAAGACGCGACGGATGTGGGCGGGACCTGACCGGGGGAAGGACCGCGGCGGACGTGGGCGGGACAGACGGGGGGAAAGACCGCGACGGATGTGGGCGGCACCTGACTGGCGTCGGGGAGCGGCTTCGGGCACGGTATGCGGACCCCGACTTCGAGGTCCCGCTTGCGCAAGGCGTCCTTCCTCGCCGCTTGCCGTGGGGAGCCGCACGAGCATGTCCCGGTCTGGTTCATGCGACAGGCGGGACGGTCACTGCCCGAGTACCGCCGAGTGCGCGAGCGTTACAACATGGCGGAGCTGATCGCGACCCCCGAGCTCGCGGCGGAGGTGACCCTTCAGCCCACCCGCCGCTATGGCGTCGACGCTGCCATCCTCTTCTCCGACATCATGACGCCACTCGTCGCACTCGGGATCGGTGTCGAGATCCGACCCGATGTCGGCCCGGTGATGGATCGGCCGTTCCGCGCCTCGGCTGACGTCGAGCGTCTGCGTCCACTCGATCCCGATCGTGACTACCGACACGTCGTCGAGACCGTCCGCGTCCTCGTGGCCGAGCTACGCATGCCACTCATCGGCTTCGCGGGTGCCCCTTTCACGCTCGCGAGCTACCTCGTCGAAGGTGGGCCCTCGAAGACGCACGCCCGGACGAAGGCGCTCATGTACCGCGACGAAGCGACGTGGTGGCGGCTCGTCGATCGACTCGCGGACGTATCGCTGGCGGCTCTCCGCGCTCAGGTGGAAGCCGGCGCTGCGGCGGTGCAGGTGTTCGACTCGTGGGCAGGAGCTCTCACCGTCGAGGACTACGCGACCTTCGTGCTGCCCGCCAGTCGTCGCCTCTTCGAGGGAATGGCCGACCTCGACGTCCCTCGCATCCACTTCGGCGTAGGCACCGGAGAGCTACTGCCGCTCCTGGCCGCGGCAGGCGCGGATGTCGTGGGGGTCGATTGGCGGGTACCCCTCGACATCGCCCGCGACCGGGTCGACGCCGACATAGCGCTGCAGGGCAACCTCGACCCGGCCCACTGCCTGGCACCCTGGCAGTTCGTGGCGGCGAAGGTGCGCGACGTGCTGGCACGTTCTCGTGGTCACCCCGGGTACGTGTTCAATCTCGGGCACGGCGTGCTGCCGAGGACGGATCCCGCGGTGCTCGCCAGCATCGTCGATCTCGTCCACGCCGAAGGGGTGGTGCGGCCAGCCACGGGGCACCGCCCCCGTGCTTCGTCGGAGGTGCCCGGTGCATGAGCCGGTCGGGGTCCTCGTCATGGACTATGGCAGTCCAGCCGGCCCCGACGCCATCGGCGCGTACTACACCCATATCAGGCATGGGCGTCTCCCCTCCCCAGGCGAGCTCTCGGACCTTGCCCGCCGCTATGAGGCCATCGGCGGTGTGTCGCCGCTGCAGGAGATCAGTCGAGCCCAGGCCGACGGCATCCAGCGAGGCCTCGACCAGCGGGCCCCTGGCCGCTATCGGGTCTACCACGGTTCAAAGCACACCCCGCCTTTCCTCGAGGACGCGGTGGCTCGCATGCGAGCCGAAGGCATCGAGCGGGGCGTCGGCCTCGTGCTGGCACCTCAGTACTCGCGGCTCAGCGTGGGCGAGTACATCGAGCGCGCCAGCGCAGCCGCAGGGGGTGCCATCGACTTCACCTTCGTGCCATCCTGGCATCTGTCAGAAGGGTACGTGCGCTTCCTCGCGGCCGAAGTGGCCGAGGCGCTCGCGCGCATCCCCGAAGACGTTCAGCCGGGCACGCACGTCCTGTTCACGGCCCATAGTTTGCCCGCGCGGATCGTCGAACAGGGCGACCCCTACCCGCACCAGGTTCGCGAGACCGCGGAGGTGGTTGCCGACCGCATAGACCTGCCGCGCTGGTCGACCGCCTGGCAGAGCGCGGGTGCGACCTCCGAGCCCTGGCTCGGTCCCGACGTGATAGAGGTGATCCGCG